>JAHEAK010000265.1 GCA_024642805.1 Kofleriaceae bacterium
TCTCCGCCCCCAATGGCGATGCCTGGGTGCAGGTTCAAGGCGTGGACATTTCGCCACCGGAGGTGTCGTCGGCCATCTTGCGTGAGCTGCATGGCATTGCCAACGCACACTTCGGTTCCGAGGTAGAACAGGCCATCATCACCGTGCCCGCTCACTTCGACAATGCGCAGCGCAAAGCGACCACCGACGCCGCTGCCATCGCCGGACTCAAGGTGCGTCGATTGCTCAATGAGCCGACGGCGGCCGCTCTTGGCTATGGTGCGCATCGTGGCGCCGATCAGCGTCTTGCGGTTTGCGATCTTGGCGGCGGCACATTCGACGTGAGCGTGGTCAACGTCGAGGACGGCGTCATCGAGGTCATCTCCTCGCAGGGCGACCTCTTTCTGGGCGGCGACGACGTCGACCGCGCAATCATCAATGAGCTCTTGGGCGAGATCAAATCGGAGCACGGCCTCGACCTGGGCAAAGCTCCGGAGGCATTGCAGCGCTTGAAAGGCGAGGTGGTCAGCGCCAAGCACGCCCTGAGCGAGGCGCGCAACGCAACCATCTCGCTCTTGCACCTGGGCGTCGGCTCGAGCGGCAAGGCCCTCGACTACAAGCGCACCATCGAACGGAAGGAGCTCAATCGCTGGGTGGCACCGGTCCTAGCTCGTATCGAGGCACCGTGTCGCGAGGCCGCCGCGCGCTGTGGCCTCTCGACCAAGGACGTGGATGCCATCATCCTGGTTGGTGGCATGACCCGCATGCCTAGCATTCAAGCGCAGATCGCAGAGATCTTCGGACGCCCCCCTCTGAAGGTCGTCAACCCCGATGAGATCGTGTCCATTGGTGCCGCGACGCAGTGCGCGATTCTCGATGGTCTAGTCGAAGACGTGGTGCTCCTCGACGTGACCTCGCGGGCGCTTGGCCTACTGAGCGACGACGGCAAATATCAACAGGTGATTCCCCGCAACGCGACCATTCCCACTCGCGAGCACCGCATCGTCAACACCACCAAGGACGATCAGACCGAGCTCTACTTCGAGGTCTACGAAGGCGAGTCGGCCAATGCTGGGGTCAATCGCCAGCTAGGCCGCTTTTTGTGCCGCGACTTGCCCAAGGCTCCGGCCGGCGACGTGATGCTGCTCGTCGAGTTTACGGTGGATGTCGACGGCATCCTGCGGGTCTCGACCTCGGAGTTGGCGACCGGCGAGCGCAAGGAGCTGCGCATGCTCGCCACGGCAGGCCTGTCGCGAGCGGACCTGTTGCGACTACGCGGCGCCAGAAGCGAGTAGCGCCGATCCGATCAGCCCGGCGTCATCGCCGAGCATGGCATCCTCGATGCGCAGCCCGGCAAGCGCCGGTGGATTGACGGCGACCTCGAAGGCCGCCAAGACGTGGGCACGCAACACCGGTGTGCGCGACAAGAGGCCGCCACCGAGGACAAGCACCTTGGGATTGAAGAGGGTCACGGCATTGGCGATGGCGACCCCGAGCAGCGGCGCGACCTCGGAGTACAAACACAGGGCGTAGTCGTCGCCTTCGTCGGCGGCGGCATCAAGGTGGCCAGGATTGACCTTGTCGGCGCCTCCGGCGAGGGCGATGGCCGCCGATCGCGCTCGCTTGTGAGAGAGCTCCTGCCGGGCGCGTGCTTGTAGGGCGGCGCCACCGACATAGGCTTCGACGCAGCCGTGCAGACCACAGCTGCAGGCGCGGGCGCTGTCGTCGAAGACGATCTTGGTGTGGCCGAGCTCGAGCGCGGAGTTGTTGGCACCTTCGACCAATCGGCCATCGATGACGGCGCCAGCGCCAATGCCCGTGCCTCCAAAGATGGCCAGCATGTCCTGACTGCCTCGGCCGGCACCAAGGGCGAACTCGCCGTAGGCGATGGCGTTGACGTCGTTGTAGACCGAGGCGGTATAGCGCTCGCCGAGGCGTTTGCGCAGCATGGCTCCCAGTGGAACCTCGCGCCAACCAAAGTTGGGTGCGTTGGCAACCATGCCCTGCTTGCCGTTCAGCATGCCGGCAAAACCAATTCCGACCGGGAGATGCAGCGCGCCCACCTGGGCCTCGCGCAAGAGCTCGGGAACCATTTTGGCCAGTCGCTCGACGATGTGCTCGGGGCTGCGATCGTCGCCGATGGCCTCACGACGTTGAACCAGAGGCGTGGTGACGCCTGCGTGACCAGAGCGCAGCCCTTGAAAGACCGCGGCTCGCAAGTTCGTGCCGCCCAGATCGAATCCAACCGCAATGTCGGAGCTCATCGTTGGTGTCTTTCTGGCGCAGAACCCAGGTCTGTCGCCTTGCCTTTGGCTACTCGGATCTCGTTCTCCAAGAGCGCGTGAATCGCGTGCATGCGCTCGGCATTCTCCGCTTCGCAGCGCAGCACCAGACTGGGCTGGGTGTTGGATGCGCGGACCAGACCCCATCCATCTCCAAAGTTCGCTCGAACCCCATCGACATCGATGACCGAGCGCACGTCTTCGCGCTCGCGCAGGCGGCGAGTGACTTCGGCAACCACGGCAAACTTGATCTCGTCAGCGCACTCCACGCGTATCTCGGGCGTGTTGACCATGCGCGGCAGGGTGTCGTACAGCTCAGCCAGCGTGGCCTGGCCCTGGCTAAGAATTTCTAGTAGACGTGCGCCGGCGTAGACGCCATCATCAAAACCCAAGAAGCGATGAGCGAAGAAGATGTGTCCGCTCATCTCGCCGGCAAGAAGCGCACCGCACTCTTTCATCTTGGCCTTGATGAGTGAGTGACCGACGCGGCTCATGATGGGCTTGCCACCCGACTTTTCGAGCTCGTCGTAGAGGGCCTGCGAGCACTTCACTTCACCGATGATGCTGGCGCCAGGAACCTCATCGAGCAGCGCGCGGCCCAGCAGGATGAGCAGTTGATCGCCCCAGAGCACGCGGCCTTGGCTGTCTACGGCGCCAACTCGATCGGCGTCGCCATCGAGAGCGATGCCCAGATCCGCGCCGTGCTCGAGGACGGCCGCTTTGAGATCGGCAAGGTTGCTCTCGACGGTTGGGTCGGGGTGGTGATTGGGAAAACGCCCATCCATCTTGCAGTACAGCTCGACGACCTCGAAGCCAAGGGAGCGATAGAGGGCCAGGGCAGGCGGTCCACCGGTGCCGTTGCCCGCATCGACGACGAGCTTGGGGCGCGCTGTGCCCAGGGTGAGCGTCGAGCGCGCGTAGTCGAGGTAGGCCTCTAGCATGTCCTTTTGGAGCAGGTTGCCTGGCTCGCTGCAGCCTCGGAAATCGCGCTTCTCGATGCGCTCTCGCACAGCCACGATCTCGTCGCCGTAGATCGAGTGCTTGCCGCGCAGCATCTTGAAGCCGTTGTCCTCGGCGGGATTGTGCGAGCCGGTGATGATGACCGAACCGGCGACCTCTTCCTGGAATGCCGTGAAGTACAGAATCGGTGTAGAGACCACACCGATGTCGAGCACGTTGGCACCACACATACGCAGTCCGGCAGTGAGGGCTTCGAAGAGTCGCGGCGAGGTGAGGCGGCAGTCGCGACCGACAGCCACGGTGATGGAGCCCTTGTCATGCTCCTTGGCTGCGAAGAGATGACTGGCCAGCGCCTGTCCAAGGTCACGGACCAGAGCGTCATCGAGGTCGCGCTCGGCAACGCCTCGAATATCGTACTCGCGAAAGATGCGCTTGTTCATATGTGCCAATCGGTTTACAGGAAGCGCTGCAGGGACGCCGCGCGTAGGGATTCCACCAGGTTTCGCACGTCCTGGGCGCGATCGCGAGGCAGGATGAGCGTGGCATCGCCACTTTGCACCACGACCATGTTGCTCACGCCGGCCATAGCGATGAGCTTGCCTTCGTCGGCCACGATGATGTTGTTGCGCGCGTCGTAGGTGATGGCCTTGCCCACTTTGATGTTGTCATCTGCGTCGGCAGCGAGATAGTCAGCCAGTGCGGTCCACGAGCCGACATCGTTCCATCCGAAGTCGCCTGCCAAGGTGAGGACCGGTGAGGTCTTTTCCATGATCCCGTAGTCGATGGAAAGCGAGGGCAGCGTGGGATAGATGCGCTGGCAAACGGCGTCGGCGGCATCGGTGCCGAGAGCGTCGGCGATTTCGCGCAGGCCGGCGCCGGTCTCTGGCATCCACGTGTCGATCTCGTCGAGCAGGTAGCGAGCCTTCACGAAGAACATGCCGGCGTTCCACAAATAGTCGCCACGGGCCAGGTAGCTGGCCAGGTAGTGCTCGGCGGTGGCGGCATCTGGCTTTTCGACGAAGGCATCGACACCGCGAAGCTCGCCGACAAGGGCGCTGCCGAGTTTCAAGTACCCGTAGCCGGTCTCGGGACGAGTGGGCACGATGCCGACGGTCACCACGGCCTCGTGCTCTTCGGCGGCCGCAAAGGCCAGCTCCGTGATGCGGCGAAACTCGTCTCCCTGAGCGATGTGCTGATCGGATGGCAAGGCGGCCATGATCGCGTCGGGATCGCGATGCAAGAGGTGGACAGCGGCGAGCCCGAGGGCCGGCGCCGTGTTGCGCGCGCTTGGCTCGGAGATGATGTGGCCAGGGGCGAGCGCGGGCAGATCGGCCTGTACCAGCGCAGCTTGCTCTTCCGCCGTGACCACGTAGAGGCGGTCACCACACACGGGCTGCAGGCGTTCGGCGGTGGCGGCGAGCAGGCTCTGCGTCCCGGTTCCCAGACTCAGGAATTGCTTCGGGCGCGCACGCCGCGAGGCCGGCCACAGGCGTGTGCCGCCGCCGCCGGCGAGAATGACACCGTGTCGCATGCGCCCATCGTGCTGAACATGCTGCCCGAAAACAAGAGCGGCGTCCCTGGGAAGGAACGCCGCCCGTGAACTGCGAGATGCGCAGCGTAGAACTACAGCTTAGATGCCAGCAGGCAGCGTGAAGCTGGCGCCAACACCGGCAAAGCCCACACCGATCGACAGCGAGTCTTCGACGCCATCGGAGTTGGGATTGAAATTGCCGTCGGCATCGAGAAGATCGAGGTCGGGGTTGCGCAGCGTGGCGTCGATGAGGCTGTTGCTCATGAGCTCCTCGAGGGGGACAGCGCAGTCGCCGTCGGCATCGAAGAAGTCGAGGACCGCGCCACCGGAGCTACCGGCTTCGCAGTTGCAGTTGGTGCCTTCGGGGGCGCAGGACTTGGCGATGAGGTCGACCAGAAGCGACTGCACCGATGGCATCAGCTTGTTGTCGACGTCGTCGGCCGTGATGGCGCCGCCGAGCTTGCCCGACATCAGGTTGGTGGCACTGACGCTCACGTCGAGGTGGGCGGCAATGAGGTCCAGCTTGAGAGGAGCGGTGTCGCCCAGAGGAAGCTCGATGGACACCGAGCCAGGGCCAGCCAGGAGAGCACCACCGGAGAGGGTTCCGGCGATGACGGCGTCAGCGGGCGAGTTGGCCGCGATGTCGAAGGTCGCGTCGCCAGAGAACTGCTTGCCACAGGTGGTCAGATCATCGGGATTGGTGCAAGCGGCCGGCGTTGGATTCTCGCCGAAGAAGACGTAGGTGCCGACGCCGTTGGCGTTGACCAGGTCCGTCGCTTTGATGTTGGCGAGCAGGATGAAGGAAGCGGCTGCCAGCTGCTCATCGACGCCGGTTTGCAGATCGAGACCGGCCGTCGCGGCCAGGCTGCCGAGCAGACCACCAAGGGCGTTGTCGCCAAGGCCATCCCCGTCGAGATCCTGCGCAACCGCCGTCGCCTGGGTGGCGTTGGCTGGCACGGTCAACTCGCTCACCACGAACTGGGTATCCGTGCCGGTGGGATCGATTTCAACTGGATCGGGGTCGTTGCCACCGCCACCGCTGTCACCGCCGCAGGCGATAAGACCGAAGGATGCGGTTGCAGCAAGGCTGAGAACAGAGATGGTTTTGATAAGGGACATGTTCTTGGTAAGACTCCAAATCTAGATGGGCGCTAATGGGGCAGAAAATTCTGTACGAGAGCTCTTGTATCTCATCCAACTCTGTCGAATCAAGGGGGCTTTCCCCTGCTACGGGCCCCATAGCGTGCATTTGGGGTGCAACCTAAACTAGGATGATGCGGTGCGTCTGCTGGGATTACTGCTGCTAGTCGTGGGCACCCTTGGAGGCGGCTTCAGCGTGCGCAATACCTTAGCGCGAGGGCGTCCTGGGGACGTGGCGTTTGCAGTCCTCACCTGGGTGTGTGTGCTCGTGGGACTTTTGGGTGCTGCACTTTTTTTCGTGCCCGGCTTTTTGGGTTGAGCGGGCTGGGATCCAGCTCACATGGTGGCTATGAGGTGGCCATGAGCTTCGGCCCACATGATGCGACCCCCCCCGCGTGGTTCAAGCCGTGCTTCAAGCCGTGCTTCAGCCAGGGGTGAGTGCTAGCCCTTGCTTCGCTTCTTCTGATCGGCTGCGGCCGCTTGCTGGATTCGAAACAAGAGCGCGCCAGAGGAACTGGCCAGCGAGAGTGAAGCGCCCGCCAGCATGACCAACCATCCCTGACCGAGCAGCACGTGTGGGAGACCGCGCTCAACGGCCGCTGAGCGCAGCGCAAAGCCGACCAGCAAGCTAGCAAGGCCGCACAGCACGCTGACCGTCAGCGCCAGCTTTGAAGGGGCGCCCGCCAAGATCTGCTTTTTGGCTGACTTGCTGGCTCGCGCCGTGAAGCTCATGGCAAGGGCGGCAATGAGCAACAAGAGGGTCGCGCCGACAACGTGCCGCTCCCACTGCTGGGGTGGGCCTTTGCCGGTGGCCAGCTCATCGCCCCAGCGCAAACTCAGGGACCAGCCGGTCACCAGGACCGCCAGCCAGTGCAGGGCGCGAATGATTGTCATGGGCCGCAAGGTTGGCTCACTATACACGGGCGGAATTCTCATGTTAGGTGATCGCGCATGTACTTGCCTGCGGCCACCGTGGCGTCTTTGTTGCTCACTTTAGGGCTTTGTGCGGGGCTTTCGGGCACGGCGCGAGCCGAGGGCGAGCCGCGCATTGGCCACAAAGCCAGCGCGTGGAGCAAGGTGCCTTCGCGCGATGCCGTCATGAAGCTCGGCGAGCAGTACCGGGACTTCATCAATCGCCATCGCACCGAGCGGGAAGTCGTCGAGGCCGGGCTGGCGCAGAGCAAGACGCGCGGCTTCATCGACCTGTTGAGCGACTCGCGACCGAAGTCGACCAGTTTCAAACCGGGCAGCAAGTTCTTCGCG
>JAHEAK010000266.1 GCA_024642805.1 Kofleriaceae bacterium
AAGGGCCGCTCGAGGTCATCTTCATCGATGAGCTCGGGCAGCGCAACAAGCTGCTTGCACACCTCGCTCAGAGGCGCCGAGGCGATGCGGATCATTTCGGTGGTGCGCGGCACGTAGATCGGCTGCCAGTCGCAAAGCTCGGCGCCCTCGAATTCGAGGTAGACCACCTGGTGGTGATAGTCGGCCTCGCCCATCGACAATGGCAGGGGCGAACCGGAGTAACGCACGCACTCGCGCCAACCGACCCGCTGCGCCTTGTGCATGTGACCAAGTGCGACATAGGCAATGTCGTTTTCGAAGATATCGACAGGCAGAGCGTGCTGATTGCCGCCAAGCACGCGCCGCTCGCTCATGGCCGAAATTTGCGTGCCGACCATGTAGCAATGCCCTGTGGCGAGCAGAGCCTGATCGGATCCACAGCGTCGGCGGGCCTCGGCGACGACCTGGGCATAGGCCACGCGCACACCTTCCACCAAAGGATCGCCGGCATCTTCTGCCACCTGTGGCAACTCGGCCGGGCGCATGAAGGGCAGAGCGGCGACCTGTGCTGCGGCCGCACCACTGGCATCGTGGAGCTCGACGATCAATTGCTCGGGACCATCCTGCGAGCGCAGGCAAGAGAGACCACCAATGACGGTGACGCCGATGGCAGCCAGGAGCGGCTCGGGCGCGTGCAGTCGAGCGGCGGAATCGTGGTTGCCACCAATGATGACTACCTCGAGCCCAGGCCGACGACGACCGACCTCGGCTAAGAATTCGTAGTACATGGCCAGCGCGGCCGTGGGCGGATTGGCGGTGTCGAAAACGTCGCCGGCAATGATCAGAGCATCGATGGCCTTGCTGGCGATGGTGTCGATGAGCCAGGACAAGAAGCGCTGGTGCTCGTGGCTGCGATCATGGCCGTGCAGGCTGTGACCCAGATGCCAATCGGCAGTATGCAGAACGCGCAACATATCGACCTTGCTAGTTCTTTCACACTAGCAAGACGGTATGACGGCCAGCGCCGCCCCGTGGCCTGGCATCCCATGGCCCAGCACCCCATGGCCTAGCGCCTCGTGGCCTAGCTCCCGTGGACTAGCTCCCGTGGCCTAGCACCTGTGGCCTAGCACCTGGCTGCAGGAGTCGAGGGTCTCAGGGCCGACGCGGATCGCGGGGACCTTCCGCGAGCTTGATTTGATCCCTGCCCGCCTCTTTGGCGGCATAGAGCGCCTGATCCGCGCGCTTGACCACACCTGCGAAGGCATCCTTTGGCATCGCCATCGCCACACCGATGGAGGCGCTGATCTCCAGCACCTCGCCGTTGGCGAGCGTTACCCGCAACTCTTTGATGGCCGCCAGTGTGCGCTTGGCCTGGGTGTGCGCGCCGCCCAGATCCGCGCTCGGCAAGAAGATGCAAAACTCCTCGCCACCCCAACGAGCCACGCTGTCACCGGAGCGCTTGCTGTTCAGCAGCACCTGGCCCACCGCCTTCAAGACTCGATCGCCGGCCGCGTGACCATGGGTGTCGTTGACAGCCTTGAAGAAATCCAGATCGACGATGGCAACCGCGTAGCCCACGTCCATGCGGTCCAGCAAATTGATCTGGCGCGCGATGAGATGATCGAAGAAGTCGCGCTGGTACAGACCCGTGAGCTTGTCGCGAGCCAGGTTGTCGTCGAGCGGAATGTGAAACTCGAGAATGCCGCCATTTTCCAGAGCATGGGCACTCACCAAGATCGGCTCGACGTGATCGTGAATCAAGTGGGCGTGGCGAACCGTGGCATGGCCTGCTCCCTCCGCGATAGCGAGCTTCGGGCAGGTTTCACCGACCTGATCACAGGGGCGCTGGTGGCCATGGCTGAGCGCATAGCACTTGTTGACCTTGCCAAGCTTGTCGCCATACGCGCGCTGGGCGGCGCGATTGAGCCGACTCACCGTGTAGTCAGCCTGAATCTCAAGGACGGGAAAGGGCAGCGCGTCAAGCAAAGGCCAGGCACCTAGGAGCCCGGCCTCGGCAATGGCCTGTACTGCTGACGCATCGCCGTTCACAACCGGTAGGTGGCCTTTTGCCATGGCGCTACCGTCCCATGCCCGACGCTGGAAAGACAAGTTTCAGTTGCGGTGATCGTGACCGTGGCCGCGACCGTTCTTGCCCTTGCGATGATCTTTATCGTGTCCTTTGCCTTTCTTGCGACAGTCGTGGCCATCCCAATACTCGCTCGGGTGGCAGCGCTCTTGGTGCACGGCGCGCTGTGAACGGCCGTGCTTAGGGCCGACGATGACGCAGCTGGAGGCAAGACTGCAGGAGATGAGCAGCGGGATTCCGTATTTCAAGACCATCCCGCATCCTACCAAAGGGTGGCGCGCGAGGCGAAGGCATGACCTGCACCTATGCGCCTGTGACCTACAGAGAGCGATGCATCTCGCGCCCTTGAGATGGATGGCGGCTGAGGGTGTGAGCGAGACATGAACACGCGTGCCCACACCCATCGACACCAGCTCCACCGCTCTTGTCCCGCTACTACTTTTCTACGATGGTGAGCACGCCACTTGGTGCTGACGCCTCGGCGTTGTTCATCATCACTTGCGAGCTCGGCGCGAGCTCAGGAGCGATCGTCGCCAAGAGCGGTTTGAGCGCGAAGGGGGCGGGACTGTCATCTGGATCTGGCTCGACGCTGATAACGGCGGTGAGTCCGACAAGATCGAGAGCCGGATCGATGAAGTCCTGTCCTGGAAATTCAGGAGCCGCATCGGGGCCACTGCTAGCGCCAGCGCCATCGCTATCGCTCATGTCGAAACTCGTGAATCGCCCCGTCGAGATGGGACCATCATTGCTGGCGATCCACCCTTCATAGACCCAGCCGGCGGGCAAGCT
This sequence comes from Kofleriaceae bacterium, assembly GCA_024642805.1. Taxonomy (GTDB): domain Bacteria; phylum Myxococcota_A; class Polyangia; order Haliangiales; family Haliangiaceae; genus NORP324. The sequence continues at coordinate 2,855 of JAHEAK010000266.1, forward strand.
AGGCAGCTCGAGCGAGGGCGTCTTGTCGGGAAGCGCGAGCCACCAGATACCCTGGTTGTTGTCGCTCATGCTGGCGGAGCTCGGGGTCGCCAGAACGAAGGAGCCGGTGGCGCTCGTGAAGTCACTGCCAAGAGCCGCAGCGCTCGCGACCGTGAGCTCGGTGCTAGTACCTGTGATCGTGCCGGCAAGCACGTGGGTCTCCGATGGCGCGGGATCATCGCCAGCGCCTGGCTCGATGGTGAGCACGAAGCTGCTTGCATCCAGCAAGAGATCGCTGTCAATGACAAGCGCAGGTGCGCTGGCGCCTTGCAACGAGAAGCGCCCGGTCGAGACCGGTCCGTCTGCGCCAATCAGCCAGCCCTCGTAGACGAATTCGCCGCCGAGGGGCTCGAGGCCGGCGAAGTCGAGCTGAAGGCTGCTTTGCGAACTGCTCTCGGCCGCACAGCCGATGGCGAGCAGTGAGGAAAGGCCGAAAATCATGGATAAGGTATTCATAGTAATAACTCCGTCGATTGGTGGGTGGGGGTTCGCCTTTCAGTACGGACACACGAACATGAAGTAACACGCGTTAATCGACACATATCGTGCAAATAAACTGCATAATGACCGGCGCATGGAGAACGCCAGACGCCTCTTGGATCTCTGGGCCTGGTTGCCGGCCTTTCGCGCCGCCGCCGAGACCGAGCACCTGCCGAGCGCGGCCGCCAAGCTGCACCTTACGCCCTCCGCCTTGTCGCGCAGTGTTCGTCTGCTCGAGGATAGCCTCGGCAAGAAGCTCTTCGAGCGCAGCGGACGTCGCCTGGTGCTCAACAGGCAGGGCCGACTCTTCCTTGCGCAAGTGCGGACCGCCATGCGTGTGGTCGATGATGGCGTCGAGGCAATCAGCTCCGATGAGTTGCGCGGCACCGTGCGTCTCCACATGCCGCCCGACCTGAGTGAATGGCTAGCGGTGCCCGCCTTGCTCTCGCTGCATACGGCCCACCCCGAGCTTCAGCTCGAGTTGCTTGCCCTGGCCCATGAAGCGCTGCCTCAAGCCTTGCACCAAGGTGATCTGGATGTGGCGGTCACGAGCGCGGCGATCGAGAGCGAGCGCGATGACTTTGATCTCATGCAAGAGCCACTCGCCGAGCTCGACTACGCGGTCTATGCACGCAAAGGTCATGAGCTGGCAGAACATGCTAGGTGCAGCCACGAGCGTCTTCAGAGTCACGCCTTCGTGGCCGCGCCGGGAGATGGCCTGGCGTCGATGGATCGGCAATGTTCTGCCCGTGCCAGCGACCTGCGCAGTGCCGCCAGCATTGCCTCCGCTAGCGATTTACTAGTTGGCTTGCCATGCGTGGTGGGTGAGCCGCTAGTTTCGCGAGGGCAGCTCGCGCGAGTGCCGAGCAAGCTGCCAGGTCGCTCCGCGATCTTTCTGGTCTATCGGCGACCCGTGGCCACGCATGCCCGCACCGAAGCGCTGCTTGCCTGCCTTCGCCAAGCGCGTCGTTCCTAAAAATCGCGCAGCGATTCCGGAAGCAGTCGCGAGGGCTCGGAGGTCGAGACCAACCAGAGCTGATACGCGGCGCGAGTGACCGCGATGTGCATCAGGTGTCGGCACTCGTCGGTCTCGGGATAGGTGGCCTCGTTGACGTCGACCATGATGACGTAGTCAAACTCGAGACCTTTGACCTGCGAAGCGTCGGTAACATCGATGCCGGGCTCGAAGCTAAAGTCATCGTTCTCGATCAGGCGCAACTTGGGCACTTCGGCTCGACGAAGACCGCTGTAGTACATCTCGGCCTGCTCGGGATAGCGGGTCAGAAGCGCAACCGAGGCCGAAGGCTCGCGGCCGACCAACTCGCGCAAGACCTCGGCCAGGAAGGCGACGGCTTCGCCGACATCGCCGAACTGATGCAACTCGACAGGTGCGCCGGAGCGCGCGACCAGGGGCTGCGGGGCGGCCAGCTTGGGGCCGAGCACCTCGCGGGCCAGCGCCATGACCTCTGCCGTCGATCGGTAGCTGAGCTTGAGAGGGCTGACCACCACGCTGCTGTTGCCGGTTTGTTCGAGGAGCTCTTCCCAGCCATTGAAGCTGTTGTCGAAGACCAGGCGCTGCGCGGTGTCGCCAGCGATGGTCACCGACTTGTCGCGCGAGTGCTCATCGGCGCTCTCGACGGCCTCGAGCAAGACCTTGACCTCGATAGCCGAGCGATCTTGCGCTTCGTCGATGGCAACGTGCGAGTAGTTGATCGCCGAGCTGTCTTTGCCGGTCAAGCCGCCGCGCTTGAGCTGCACCAGGCGTAGCAAGATCGGATCGTCCTGCTCATCGAAGAGACCCGCGCGCGAATCCTCATCCAGCGAGCGTCCATCGACATCCGTAGGCGCCACGTCTTCGTCGACTTCGGAACTCTCCAGCTCCTGGGCCAGACACCAGCGCACGGTGGCCTGCACCGCCGCCTGCTTGACGCCCGTGGCTTCGAAGTGCTTCCACAGGCGCGGCTCGTCGGTCATCACCGCTGCCCAATCTTCGATGACGTCGTTGGCGCGCTTGCCGAGGTTCTTGATGCGGCTCTCGGCGGCAAAGCGCGCCTCGGTGCTCATGCCCGCGGTGCGCAGCGACTTGTAGACCTGGCGCAAGCGAGGCACCAGGGCCTTGCCCTTGTGCTCGTTCCAGCGCTCGAGGATGCGCTCGGCGTTTGGCAACTCGGCAAGCTCGTCCTCGGCTTCCTGCACTTGCTCGCGCACGTACTCGTCGAGCACGGCGAGCAGGGCCGCGTGCTTCTTGACCCGCGTGACCGTGTCGGGAGTATCGACGTTGTACTTGCCCTCGGTGTTTGGCAAGACCCGACGACGCGTTCGACTGGCCCAATCGGCGTAGCGCACCACGGCGACGCCGCGCACACCCAGCGATGGCAAGACACCTTCGACGTAGCGAGCCAGCGCCTTGGAGGGCACGACGAAGAGCATGCGGTTGGCGGCGAAGCGCTGCTTGTCGGCGAAGTTGAGGAAGGCAACTCGATGCAGGGCCACCGTCGTCTTGCCCGAACCGGCGCCGCCCTGGATGACGACCATGCCGCTCTCGGGCTGACTGATGAGATCGAACTGCTCGCGATCGATGAGCGCGGCGATCTCAGGAAGATGCTTATCGGCGCGCTGTGGGCCATCGCCGTGCACGCCCAGTGTGCCGCTGGCCTCGCGCTCGCCCTGCCCGCTCTTCTTGGAGCCGTGCTTGGAGACCGTCGGCATCTTGGGCGCTCGTGCGGCTGTGCCCGAACCGCCTTGCAAGACCGGCGCGGCCGATCCGGAGGCCACGTGCCAGTCGCCCTGCTTGTCGCGAATGAAGGTGCCCTGCGGACTGCCAATGCGACGCAGCGTCGACTTTTGAATGGAGAGATTTCGCTTGAGGGTCACTTCGCCGGAGAGCTCGAGACCGCCGACGAACTCATCGTAGTCGTCGCCCTCGTCGTAGCGATAGTAGACCTGGGAGATGGGCGCGTTGCGCCAGTCGACGATCTGCACGTTGCTGTCGCGATCGATGAAGCCGCGCTTGCCTATCAAGACATCGCGAGTCTTCTTGCCCTCTTTGATGACCATGTGCGCGAAGTAGGGCGACTCGATGTCGATGGGCAAATCCTTGCCCTTGCCGAGGCGACCGCGCAGCGCTGCCAGCCTGGTCATCTGTTCGACCAGGGGCGCCAGGTCTTCCGGCTTGGCCTCGCCGATAGCGTCGCGCAAGGTGATGAGGTCGCGATCCAGATCGCTGGTCATCAAGACATCCTCCTTGGCCTTGGCACCATGGCGGACGCGCTCCTGGACCTGCTGGTGCAGGCTCTCCTCCTCGTTGACGATGCGGGCGGACTCGGTGCCCTCTTTGACTAACTCAGACATGCAAAGCGCAGGAGTCTAGCGATCCAAGTCGGGGCTGGGAACTGCTTTGGCGCGCAACCCAAGTATCAGGAATCCTGAGCAGCCCGGCCGGCGATCTCGACAAAACCCTTGCAGGCGGGCTGGGCAAAGCGCCGAAGCGAGGCAGGCAAACCCGTAAAATCGTTTGAAAGATCTGGAGCTATTGTGTATTGGTGGACCCATGAGCCGTCCTCTTACGCTTGAGCCTTTGCATCGTTGGTCGACCCGCGACTCCGCAGATCTCTACGGGATCGAACGCTGGGGCGTAGGACACTTTTCCATCAACAGTGAAGGCCACGTCGCGGTCTCTGCGCAGGCGGGCAGTCAGCACAAAGTCGATCTGCTCGAGATCGTCAACGACCTCAAAGGCCAGGGCTATCACACGCCCCTGCTCTTGCGCTT
>JAHEAK010000267.1 GCA_024642805.1 Kofleriaceae bacterium
GCCGCCCTGGGCCCGCTTACCGGCCATCTCGAGGGCGAGCTTCTCGGCATGCGCTTCGCCGGCACGCTTGTGATAGCCCTCGCCGACCAGCTGGCCGCGCTTGTCGAGGACAACAGCGCCAACGATCGGATTGGGCGAGGTCCTGCCTTCGGCTTGCCTGGCAAGCTCCAGGCAGCGGCGCATCCAGGTCTCGTCCTCTACTGTAGCCCGCACAAGTTAGCGCCCTCGCGCCTTGATGACATCGCTGAGCTCACTGACGAACTCATCGATGTCCCGAAAGTCACGATAGATGGAGGCGTAGCGCACGTAGCTCACCTCGTCCAGCTCGCGCAAGAGCGGCAGGATGCGCTCGCCAATATCCTTGGTGCGCAGTTCCTTGACGCCCAGCTCGACAAGATCGCGCTCGACGGCCTCGGCCAGCTCGCTGATCTTTGCGACCGGCACAGGTCGCTTGCCGATAGCGCGCCGCAGTCCCTTCTCGATCTTGTTGCGATCGAAAGGCTCACGGCGCTCGTCGGCTTTGATGACGACCGGCAAAGCCTCCTCGACGCGCTCGTAGGTGGTGAAGCGACGGTCGCATCCCGAGCACACGCGACGGCGACGAATCTCGGAGCCGTCCTTGGAGGTACGCGAGTCGATGACCTTGTCCTCATCGACGGCACAAAATGGGCAGCGCATCAGCGCCTCCTCTGGGATAGCGCCAGACGAGCAGCTGTGTCTTGGTGCGCCGATCTTGGCAACTTCGCCACTACTCCTCGGCAGCCATCATCTTGTCGACGCGGCGCTGATGGCGACCGCCTTCGAACTCGGCATCGCAAAAAGCCTTGAGAGCTTCGGCCGCGGTGCCCGCGCCTACCACCCGCGAGCCGAAAACGATGATGTTGGCGTCGTTGTGCATGCGAGCCATACGAGCCGTGAAGCTCTCGGTTACCAGCGCGGCTCGTGCGCCCTTGACCTTGTTGGCGGACATCGCAATACCGTTGCCGGTTCCGCAGACCAGAAGGCCCAGCGCAGACTCGGCAACCACCCGCTTGGCCACGGCCTGGCCATAATCGGGGTAATCCACCGATTCGGGGCTGTCGGTGCCGAGGTCCTCGACCTCCTCACCACGATCACGCAAGACGGCGACCAGCTCGCGCCGAAGCTCAAGTCCCGCATGATCCGAACCGGCGTACCACTTCATGGCGCGTTCCTAGTCACCCTGGTCCTATGACCTGGCCTAGTCACCCTTGTAGCGCTTGACGATGAGCGAGGCGTTGGTGCCACCGAAGCCAAAGGAGTTGGACATAACGGCGTCGACGCTCAGCTCACGGGCCGTGTTGGGCACGTAGTCGAGATCGCACTCAGGATCCGGCGTCTCGTAATTGATGGTTGGTGGCAAGACGCCGCGGTGAATGGCCAGGGTGGCAAAGGCGCACTCGACGGCGCCTGCGGCTCCGAGCATGTGACCGGTCATCGACTTGGTCGAGGACACAGGCACCTTGTAGGCGTGATCGCCAAAGGTCTTCTTGATAGCGGCGGTCTCGTTCTTGTCGTTGAAGTGCGTCGAGGTGCCGTGAGCATTGATGTAGCCAATGTCGCTCGGGCTCAGCTTGGCGTCCTTGAGAACTTTTCGGATACACCGCTGCGCACCCTCGCCCTCGGGGGCTGGCTGGGTGACGTGGAAGGCGTCGGAGTTGGCGCCATAGCCGGCCAGCTCTCCGTAGATGCGCGCGCCGCGCTTCTTGGCGTGCTCGAGTTCCTCGAGAATGACGCAGCCGGCGCCCTCAGACATGACGAAACCATCGCGGTCTTTGTCGAAGGGGCGCGAGGCGCGAGCCGGGTCCTCATTGCGGGTGGACAGGGCGCGCATGGCGTTGAAGCCACCGACGCCGAGGATCGACAGGGTTGCCTCGGCACCGCCCGCGATCATGACATCGGCATCGTCCCAGCGAATGGCGCGAGCCGCTTCGCCGATGGAGTGGGCACCGGTCGAACACGCGCTTACGTGGGCGAAGTTCGGGCCCTGTGCACCGGTCTTGATCGACATCAGGCCTGGGGCCATGTTGATGATGATGTCGGTGACGAAGTAGGGAGAGAAGCCGTGGCGTGGGCCCTTCTCGAGGGTCTTTTGGTAGGTGTCCTCGATGGTGTGCACACCGCCCAGGCCCGAGCCGAAATAGACACCCCAGCGCTCTTCCTCGCCTTCGGGAACGCGACGACCTTCGTAGCCAGCGTCATCCATGGCTTGCATGCCGGCGCCGACCGCGAACTGCAGGAAGCGGTCTAGGTGTTTTGCTTCGCGCTTGTCGAGATAAGGATCCGAATCCCAGTCTTTGACTTCGCAGGCAAATTGCGTCTTGAAGGCCTCGCAGTCAAATTGCGTGAGCGGCCCCGCGCCGCTCTTGCCGGCGAGCAGTGCAGACCAAGTGCTCTCGGTGGTGAGACCGAGGGGCGTTATCAAACCGATGCCAGTAATGACGACTCGACGCATGCGACAGACCTTACTTCAGAGGGAAACAAATAGGCCCGAGGAACACTGGCTCCCAGGGCCGTGGCCGCGAGCACCAACCTTCCGGAGGGTGCGCGGCAACGAGAGTCAGAGCAAAGGCTCTAGACGTGCGACTTGATGTAGTCGATAGCGTTGTTGACAGTCTTGATTTGCTCGGTGTCCTCGTCAGGAATCTCGAGATCAAACTCTTGCTCAAGGGCGAGCACGAGCTCGACGACGGCGAGGGAGTCGGCCTTCAGGTCGTCTACGAAGGAAGCGTCGCCTTTGAGCTGGTCTTCGGATACTTCGAGCTGCTGGCAGATGAGCTCTTTGACTTTGCTTTCAATCTCTTCAGGAGTCATAGGATTTCCTAGCGTTTCTTTCTTTGTTACTGCCTTGTTATGCGCCCGCATGGAATGTGCAGAGCAGGCAAAATGGTGGGGCCGAATGCGGGCCTGGGCCCGACGCGGGGGACCTTACATCAAGAGTCCGCCGTTGACGCGCAATACCTGGCCCGTGATGTACGAAGCCTCCGGTCCGGCCAAAAATGCCACCGAATCGGCTACATCGCTGGCATCGCCAATGCGGGCCAGCGGGATCGTACTGAGCAGGGCCTCGCGCTGGTCGGCTGGCAGGTGCTCGTCAGTCATGTCGGTGGCGATGAATCCGGGGGTGACCGCGTTGACGGTGACGCCCCGCGAGGCGAATTCCTTGGCCAGACTCTTGGTCATACCCAGGATGCCCGCCTTGGCGGCCGCGTAAGCCGTCTGCCCAGCGTTGCCATTCTCGCCGACCACCGAGCTCAGGTTGATGAGCCGCCCCTGGGTCTTGGCCTTGAGCAGGTAGGGGGTGGCGGCCTTGCTGCAGCTGAAGACGCCGGTGAGGTTGGTGGCGATGACCTTGTCCCAATCCTCTGGCTTGAAGCGCATGAGCAGGCCGTTGATGGCGATGCCGGCGTTGTTGACCAGAATGTGCAGACCGTGATCTTTGCCGACGGCCTTCACGCCTTCGGCGGCGGCGGCGGCATCTCCGACGTCAAAGCCGGCCAGGAGCGCATTGCCGCCGGCTTTGCTAACCAGCTCAGCGGTCTCGCGGGCGGCGTCCTCGCGCGAATGAAAGTTGATCGCAACCGTGGCACCTCGGGCACCCAGCGCTTCACAGATGGCACGGCCGATGCCGCGGGACCCGCCAGTAACCAGCGCCGTACAACCTTCGAGTGCTTTGTCTTTGATAGCCATGATGCTTCCTTACTGTTTAAAGGCCTTCTGTTTAAAGGCGCTGCCTGCAGGCTGCGTTCGCTTGGTCTAGAGTGCTGCCACCGCTTGCTCTAGAGCGCTGCGCTCGCTAGCTCGTCGGCCGAACCGACGTTGAGAACCTCGATGTCCTTGGCGATGCGCTTGACCAGGCCCTTGATCACGGCGCCGTGACCGAGCTCGATGCCGCGGCTAACGCCCTGCGCGGCGATGTACTCGACGCTCTCTTGCCAGCGAACCGCGCCGGTGACTTGTTTGACGAGCAGGTCTTTGACTCTGGCGCTGTCCTGGTTGGCCGTCGCTTCGACGTTGCTCACCACGGGCACGCGCATCGGGCCGACTTCAATGCGCGCCAGGGCCTCGGCGACTTTGTCGGCAGCCGGAGCCATCAGTGCACAGTGAAAGGGTGCGCTCACCTTGAGCGGAATGGCGCGCGCTTTCTGGGCTTTGGCGAGTGCCACCGCACGATCGATCGCGCTCTGGTGCCCGGAGATGACGATCTGGCCCGCGCCGTTGAAGTTGGCGGGCGAGCACACCTGGCCTTGTGCGGCCTGCGCGCACAGCGCCTCGAGGGCTTCTGGCTCCATGCCCATGACCGCCGCCATGCCACCGAGACCAACGGGCACGGCCTCTTGCATGGCTTTGCCACGAAGGTGCACTAATCGCAGGGCGTCTGCAAAGCGCAGGGCACCGACGGCCACGAGAGCCGACCACTCACCGAGGGAATGGCCTGCTGCCAGCTCATAGCTAAGTGGGCCCTTCTCGCTCTCGAGCACGCGCAGTGCGGCGATGGAGGTAGCAAGGATGGCTGGCTGGCTATTGAAAGTCAGATCGAGGGATTCCGCCGGACCTTCGAAGCACAGCGCCGAGATCGAAAATCCGAGCGCGTCGTCGGCCTCGGCGAAGCACTGCTTCGCGACCTCGAAGTTGCTTGCCAAGTCCTGGCCCATGCCGGGCTTCTGCGATCCTTGACCGGGAAAAAATAGTGCGGTCTTCATGCGCTCTCCTCCTCTTTGGTTGCCATCCAGAGTTGCTGGTGGCGATCGATAGCCTGGCTGAGCTGCTCGTGCAAGCGCTCTTCGGCAAAGCGATTTGTCAAAGCGATGGCATTACAGATCGCCCTGCCATCGGAACGGCCGTGGCAGATGGTTGCCGTGCCATTGACGCCCAAGAGCATGGCCCCTCCGTACTCGGAGTAGTGAATCGACTGTTTGAACTTCATCAGCGCAGGCTTGGCGAGCAAGGCACCCAGCTTGGCGCGCGGCGTGCTGGTCATGGCACCTTTGACCATGCGCATGACGGCTTCGGAGACGCCTTCCGCGGTCTTCAAGAAGATGTTGCCCGTGAAGCCATCGGTGGCGACCACATCGACCAGGCCCTCGAAGATGCCAGAGCCTTCCACGTAGCCGACGAAATCGAACTCGGCCTGTGGGTGCTTGGCGGCGCCTTCCAAAAGCTCGCACGCGGCCCGGGTCAGGTCCGTGCCTTTGCTGCTCTCGGTACCGTTTGACAACACGCCCACCCGCGGGCGCTTCTTACCGTGCAGGATGCGATAGTACTGGGCGGCCAGAATGCCAAATTGCGTGAGCATCGTCGGCGTCACGGCCACGTTGGCGCCCAGATCGCACATGGCCACGGTGCCGCTCGGGGTTGGAAAGACCTGCACGATGCCAGGCCGCTCGACGAAGGGCATGCGCTTCATCAGAAAGAGGCAGTGGCTGAGCACCGCCCCGGAGTTACCCGCCGAGACCATGCCGCTTGCGGTGCCGTCAACCACGAGATCCGTGGCAACCCTCATCGAGGAGTCGAGCTTCTTGCGAAACACCTTCCCGGGGTTGTCCTTCATGGTGACGACCTCCGAGGCATTGTGAAGCGAGAGCCGATCGCTCTCAGCTCCGCCTTGGGCGCGCAGCTCTTCGCGCAGTCGCTTCTCGTCACCGACGAGCACGACCGAGCAGCCACGTTCCCGCACTGCAGCCAACGCTCCTGCCACTTCGGCTGTAGGAGCGTTGTCGCCTCCCATAGCGTCGACCGCGATTACGCTCATTTGCTTGTACCGATGTTCACGCGTGCGCGAACTCGGCCCCGAGCCTTAGCTACTCTTCCGCGTCGGTTGTGGCGGCAACGACTTGCTCGCCGTTGTATTGGCCACAGCTCATACAAATGCGGTGCGTTTGCTTTGGCTGCTCGCAGCTTGGGCATTTCTGAACGCTTGGGTGATTTTGAGCCAAGCGCATCCATGCGGAGCGGCGGTGATGAATTCGGGTTCGTCCTAGACGTCGTTTCTGAAGGGCCATGGTTCGTTCCTTAAGGTGCGGGCTTATACCTTAATGTTTTTGAGCGCGGCTAGTCTGGGATCGATTACTTTGCGATCACAACCACACTCGGAATCATTGAGATTGGCGCCACAAGCCGTGCACAGACCCAGACAATCGTCTTTGCACAGGGGCGCATAGGGGATGGCGAGCAGGAGGCGCTCGCGCAGCATGGGCTCTAGATTGATCTCCTCGCCCTCATAGGCGTAGGTGTCCTCGACCTCGCTGCTCTGGTCCTCGTCGCCTTCCTCGTCCTCCTCTTCGCTGGGCACCTGGCCCTCGGGCAAGTAGGTCAGCGTGAGAGATTCTGAGAACTTATAGTCGAGGCGCTCGAGGCAGCGGCTGCAGGCAAGCTCCACGGAGGCGCTGAGCTCGCCGCGGGCAAAGACCATCTCGCCTTCTTTATAAAAGTCGAGTTCGGCGGTGCCGCTGCCGGCCTCGCCAGCGTCGGAGCCAAGGGCCGCTCGCATGGGTAGCTCTGCCACCAGGCTATCGACATAGTCGACATCGAGGTTGAACGACCAGTGGCCGGGCAGCTCTTTAAGAGGGACCTTCATCGAAGCAGCGCACTATAGGGAGGCGCGCCCCGGTGTCAAGGAACTTCCGAGGCTGGCGCGGCCAGGAGAGTCACCGCCGCAATGACTGTCGTTCACACGTGTGCGCAGCCCTGCTCCAGGCGACGCCCTGGCCTGGTGCGTCCACTGAGCGGCCCGCCCTGACCTGCGCCCTGACCTGTCCAGTGCGTCCTCAGCACGGTCCCGCCACCTGCCCCGCCGCCTGCGGGCTCTACGCGCTGGCCGCGGCCAAGGCCGAGCCACCCACGGTCAGAAGCGCGGTCAGGTCGAGGTCGTTGAAGCGCAGCATGGCGCCAAAGAAATAGTCGCGCCCGTAGGGAATGGTCTCGAAGGTGTTGGGCGTGTCATTGCCAAGGGCCACCGGCACGATCTCGTCGGTGTCGTTGAGGATGTCGTCAATGCCCGCCAACACGTAGAGGCCTCCGAAGAACTCGTAGGCTGCTGCGACCTTGAGACGCGGGAAGGTATCGAAGCTAGCCTCAAAG
>JAHEAK010000006.1 GCA_024642805.1 Kofleriaceae bacterium
ACACCAAGACTCCCGAACGGAGCTCCGACATGGATGTCACCGTCGTGCCGGTCTCGGCCCCGGACTGCCCCGCCGATATCGACACCCTCCTGGCAACGGGCGTTGCTGGACCGCCCTACATCCTGCAGGTCCACGTGCCGGCCGACGGCGATAGCGGAAATGGCGGTCCATGTGGCGATGGCATCCAAGCGTCCACCCTCAATTGCACGCCCATCGGCAGCGGCGGGGTCAACGACACCTGTATCTCTCGCGAGGAGTACGAAAGCACGACGGGCCTGCCACTGCCCGCCAGCTGCTATCCCGAGGGGACCGAGGGCTGCTTCGAGCCCCAGCAAGGCTACCTGGTGAGGCCCTGCTGCCCCGGTTACACCTGCGCGCTCGGCAGCATGTGTGGCGGCGGCAGCGTTCTCGGTGGCGTTTGCATTCCGAACTAGTCGAAGGGCGCCGGTGACATGACGAGGGCCTCGCTGCCCGGCAAGGCAGGCGTTTCTACCGTGCCCGAGAGCGCGAGCAAGTGGGCCCGAGCGTGCAAAGGTGGCTCTCTCCCATAGCGGCTCCCTGTATGATCGAGGCATGTCTGAACCGGAAGACACTCTCGGCGTCGCCAGTACCATGCATGCGCTCGAGTTTGGCCAAGCCAAGACCCAGGCCGCAGATCCCATTGCCAATGCCAGTACCTTGGCTGCCAGCGCTGAGGAAACGGCTGCGACGGCGGCATCTGCAAGTTCCGCCGTGTCGCGCTACCGGCGCGTGGAGAGTCTTGGCGTTGGCGGGATGGGCGTCGTCGAGCGAGTGTGGGACAACGATCTGATGCGCAATCTGGCAGTGAAGCGCTTGCGCCCAGAGCTGCGATCCAACTCTTCTCACCTCGATCAGTTTCTCTGGGAGGCTCGTGTTGGCGCACACCTCGATCACCCAAACATCGTGCCAGTGCACGATTTGGGCGTGAATGCCGAGGGGGACGTGTTCTTCACCATGAAGCACGTGGAGGGTACGACCTTTGCCGAGCTCATCGAATCGCTCCAAGGTGCGGATGGTCCGGACCTTCCGCTACCCAGTCGATTGCGCCTCTATCTGCAGCTCTGCAACGCTGTCGACTTCGCCCACGCCAAGGGCGTGGTGCACCGAGACCTCAAACCCGCAAACGTCATGCTTGGTGGCCACGGCGAACTCTTCGTGATGGACTGGGGCATTGCTCGACCATGTGGCGGCTCAGACAACTCGTGGATGCGCGATAGTTTTCCCAAGACGCTCAGACATGGGCTGTCTGGCACTCCCCAGTACATGTCTCCGGAACAGGCTAGGGGGCTCGAAGTTGGGCCCAGTTCGGATATCTACGCATTGGGAGTTATTCTGTACGAGCTCACATCGCTGCGCTGCCCTATCGAAGGCGAGACGATCGAAGAGGTCCTAAGCCACGTGAAGGCCGGAGATTACGTTCCGCTGCGAGAGGCGATGCCAGCAGTAAGTGCCTCACTTGCCGCCGTTGTGGAACGTGCCATGGCGCTGGAACCAGCAAATCGCTACGCCCGCGGGTCGGATCTAGCCAAGGACATCGAACGAGTCCTTGACGGCCGAACGCCCGAGGCCGAGACCACGTCATTGGCAAAACGATTTCAGCGCTACTGGACGACCGAGGACCAGGCGCGGCTGCGACCCATGGATCTCGACTTTTTGATTCTCAGCGGGATTATCTCGGGTATCGCTCTTGGCAGCTGGGTGGCGAGCGCCGTCTCGGGCTGGGAGTGGGCACTGCTGATCGCCGCTGGTGTAATTGGACTGCCACCCCTTGTGCAGTGGTTCAGGACCACCGGCAAGTCACGTCCACTTGGCGACTTTCGGGGAGATTGAAAGCCGCCACCAAGGCCGGCCTTGTCCTCGCTGCGTTGCCGAAGGGGCGAGCCCTGGCGTACCGTCGGTGGATGGATCAAAGCTCGCGGCCATCGAGGCCTGGAAGGAGCGCGCTCGCGAGACCGAGATGTACACTTGAGACGGAAGCGAACTAGCCATCGGCAAGTCGATCGCCAGATGTCGATTGCGGCAAGCGCTTGGCTAAGAAAGCCCGCCATTAGGTGCGGAAGTGTGCGACGTACCTAGGTGTGAAGGCTCTTGGACTAAGCATGGCGACCCAAGCAATCTCGAACTACAGACGGATCTTCTTCATCACGGCGCTCGGCGTTGCGGCCATGGCTTGCACCCCGCCAGCCAAGCCACCACAGCCACCCTTTGCTCCCACGGCCGAAGTGATACCCGCGACGGTACGCATGGAGGGTTCCGTGCTCTTGGCGGATGTGATTACGCACGGCCTGGCCCGCACGGGCAGCGCGATCACGCTCAAGGCGAGGCTCACGGGGCCGGGCGTTGATGTGGCTGTCGACCGGTCTTGCTCGTTACGCGAGACCGAGACTCACGTCTGCGACAGCGTCCGTTGGGCGAGCGGCGGTCAGTTCCGCAGCCTCGAATCTTCGGGCTTCGTGCTGCCGACAGATGGGATGGCGGAGGGATCCTACACGATCACCATTGCCGCTGGCAGCATGGTGATTGGCAGCTATGCACTCGAATTGGTATCTGTACCGATGGTGGGTGGCAAGCGAAGTCTGGTCGTGGTGCCGCCCAAGCCTACGATCCAAGGCTCGCTCGATGGCTTGGTCGTCTGGCTTCCGACCGATGCACGCATGCGAGGCGAGCATCAACTGGACCTGCTGTGGTTCTCGGAGTCAAAGCTCATCGCGAAGACGCAACGCGTGTTTAGCAGTGGCTATGCCTATGTGTCCGAGGACGGCAGGGCGATCAACCTCGCAACGCCCGTCGTTGGCAGCCAACCGGTCTTCGTTGCTCCTCCGAGCGAGGCGCAATTCGGGTCGACGATAACACTCCTCGCGATCCTTGATACCAAGGCTGTTCTCGCCTCATGGACATTCAAGCTCGATGCGGCGAAGGGCTTTGTCGGACCTGGAGGTGTGTCCTTCGCCGACTGGCAATTTGGTGAACCTTGGAACTTTCTCTCGACGATGGAGGCCTCGGCCCCCGACCCCGAGCTTGTGGCTCAATCTCAAGCCATCGCACGCGCGGAGACCGGTCACTATCATTACGATCGCTTGCTGCCGGAGACCACCGTGTGTGGTGCCGCGACCAAGACGGAGGCCACCGCACTCTTCGAAGAGCTGGCCAACCTGAAACTCGCGCGCACACACTCTGACGGCAATGTGGCCGGTGCGGTGAGCAGCGCACAGGCGAGCGCGGAGAAGCGTGCGGCGACCTTGCACGGCCGTCGTGCCTCGCAGCGGGAACTGGATAGCGCCACCCATGGCATAGGTGGTGGTACCGGAAGTCGAGGCCGCGTTGAGAAAGCGAATCAGAAGATTCTTTCGCTTGGAAAAGGCCAAAAGGCCGGCTGTCTTCGCTCGATTGTGGGCCCGCTACTCGCTGCGCAACTGCCACCGCTCTGAGCGCACGTTGCCCAGCATCAGGGCGCGCTCACCTGGACCGACGTGCTGGAATTGACGATGACAAAGACGACCCGACGATTGCGTGCCCGATTCTTGCGTGAGCTGTTGGGCACAAGGGGCTGGGTTTCGCCAAATCCCTGTGCCACGAGACGCTGAGCGTCTACGCCATGGTCGATCAGATACTGGCGTACGCGCTGGGCCCGACGCTGTGACAGGTCGAGATTCTTCTCGTCGTCGCCTGCATCGTCAGTGTGCCCCTCGACTCGAATTGCGCTGATCTCACCATGGGCCACCAGAACCTTGGCAACGTTGTCGAGGAGCTGATAGCTGCGCGATTGGATCACGTCCTTGTTGGTGTCGAAGTAAACGCTGTCGAGAATTTGCAAGCTCTCTCCGTCGAGAACGACGAGTTGTTTGTTCTTGCAGCCGAGGTTTGCGACCGTTCCAAGCTCGTCAGGACAGTTGTCGAGGCGGTCTACGACCGTGTCGCCGTCGCTGTCACGATCTGGGCAGCCCTGGTTGATTGCCTCGCCAGCTTCGACCGGGCACCTGTCGCCTTGGTCGGCAACGCCATCGTTATCGTTGTCTGGATCTGGGCAGCCATCCGTGTCCTCGTACCCGTCGACGTCCTCAGCCTCGTTGGGGCAGAGGTCCAGGTGGTCAGCCAGGTCATCGTTGTCACTATCACGACTTGGGCAGCCGCTGAGTTCGGCGATGCCGAGCTCGCTTGGACAATTATCGACGGAATCCAAGATGCCATCTTTGTCTCGGTCCTCATCGAGGACCACAGCCGTCGGCACTGACTCTGACGATGAAATTTCCTCCGTAGGCGCTGCGTCCACGGCGCGCGGCGAGCGTTCCATGCGAATGCCAAGAAAGGCCCGGAAGTCAGGTGTGCCGAAGCCTTCACTGAGGCCGAGCCCTCCTCCAGCGAAGAGGAGCCATGGTCCAGTCAGCTGGTGGCTCGCCATCAGGTTGGCTTCGAGAGGATTTTGGTTGGCGTGCTCGAAGGGCGAAAACGCTGAGGTCGCAGCCGTCAGGCTGGCGCCAAGTTCGAAACCAGGACCACCTGCTTCCGTATCCCAGAATCGGTATCCGACGCCCGCACGAGCGCTGAGCTCGTCTTCGATTCTCTGGTTGAGATAGCTCTGGTCGTCAAACATGCGATAGCCGAGATTGCCAGCAAAACGCCATTGCCCGATGGCTTGCCCAAGGAGCAGTTCGGGCCAGAGCAAGACGCCGTCACTGCCACGGTAATCGTCTCCACCCGTCGGCAGCTCGATACCTACCTGAGCCGCGAGCAGGCCTTTGTAGAGTGCCCAACGGGGCGCCACGCGCAAATTACCGACACCGAAGTTACTCATCGATGGGACGTCGACGGCGCCCGACATCAGGCCGTCGAGGTCGCGGTTTTGATAGGCAATCAGCGCGAGGTCCAAGACAACTTCGAAGCGCGAGCCCAGGCCTATGGCAGCAACCAAACTGCCGCCAACGCGATTCTTGACCAGGCTACCTGCGTCCTTGCCATTGGACAGCTGGTACACGATGAGAGGTTGATCGGCATAGCCAAGCCACAGCCCTGCGTCCAACTTCAAATGGCCGATGACATCTGGCCATTCGACATCGATGATTCCTTGTCGATCGCCAGCAAGGCGCAGGCGTTCGGCCGAGAAGTTGCTCGCGTCGCTAAAGGTGGACTGCGCATGGGCTGTTGGGCTCACGAGTAGAGGTATTAGCGAGAGGAGCGCCAGGGCGAACCGGCGTCGGCGCCGAGCGACCAGGCCAAAGCAGGTAATCAACATCAAGAGGACGAGGCCACCATCTCCGCTGGCCACATGACAGCCGCCTCCGGAGGCCCCAAGCCCATCGATCAGTCCGTCATTGTTATCATCGTCATCACACGCGTCACCAAGCCCGTCGCCGTCAAGGTCGGCCTGATCTGCATTCGCCGTCGTTGGGCAGTTGTCGTCCCCATCCGTGATTCCGTCGCCGTCACTGTCGTCGCCCAGGTCGCAAGCATCACCTACTCCATCGGAGTCGGCGTCGCTTTGGGCGGGATTGGCGTCCTTTGGACAGTTGTCGCAGACGTTGCCTACGTCGTCTTCATCGCTGTCTGCCTGATCCGCATTTGCCACATCCGGGCAATTGTCAATGGTGTCGACGACACCGTCGCCGTCGCTATCGTTGTCGGGCTCGACCGTCTCACAGGCGTCACCAGTCCCGTCGTCATCGCTATCGAGCTGGTTGCTGTTGGCCTCATCGGGACAGTTGTCGCAAGCGTTACCGACGCCATCGCTGTCGGAGTCGAGCTGCGTGGCATTGGCGTCAGCGGGACAGTTGTCGCTCAGATCGGGGATGCCGTCGCCATCACTGTCGACGAGCGTGTCGTCCGAGGGATCATTGGGATCCGTCTCGCCGAGATCGATTCTGCCATTGTGATTGGCGTCCTCGACTCCGTCGGGGACACCACCATTGTCGGTATCGGCATCGATGGGGTCGGTGACCGTTAGTGGATCGGCATCGGCAACGAAAGCGGGGCCCGTGCCCACTCCTTGCGGGAAGCTAAGGCCGAGCTCGGTTCCGTCGGCAATACCATCTTCGTCGCTATCGGCATCGAGCGGATCGGTCTCGCCGGCGTCGACCGTGCCATTGCCGTTGACATCCTCGCTACCATCGAGAAGGCCGTCGTCGTCGCTGTCGTCATCCAGAGGGTCAGTCTCGCCGGCGTTGCGCGCACCGTCGTGGTTGGCGTCCTCAACGCCATCCGAGAGCAGGTCGCCGTCAGAATCGAAGCGAGTCGGATCTGTGGTTGTGCTCGGATCGGCATCGGGGACGAAACCCGCTGCCGTGCCGGACCCCTCGGGTGCAGTCAAGCCGCGCTCGAGGCCGTCCAGGAGGCCGTCACCATCGGTGTCGGGGTCAAGTGGGTCGGTCTCGCCCAGTTCGACGGTGCCACTGCCATTGATGTCCTCGTTGCCATCGAGCAAGCCGTCATCGTCGCTATCGTCGTCCAGTGGATCGGTGCCGGTAATCAGCGCCTCGACACAATCGCCCAGGCCATCTGCGTCGGTGTCGACGAGATTGGAATCGGTACCAATGGTGTCTTCGAAGAGGTCCACGCAGCCGTCGCCGTCGGTATCCGTTCCGACACCTACGATGACGGAACCGATTGCCGAACCGCCATCGCCATCCTCTATCGTGTATGTAAAGGTGTCGGTGCCACTAAAGCCCGCGTCGGGCGTGTAGCGAACGGTACCGCTGCCAACGATGATCACCGTGCCGTTCGCCCCCTGGCTCACTGCATTGACAGTGAGTGCGTTACCTTCTGGGTCGACATCGTTGGCGATGACATCGATGTCGATGCCCACGTCGATGTTGGTTTCCACCGCGTCGGAGAACGCGATGGGGTCATCGTTGATAGCTCGCACGACGATAGTCGCAGATACCACTGTGCACAGGTCCGGAACGCCACCGTCACAGACCTGGATACGCAAGCCGCAACTTATGATCGGAACCGGCCCAGCTGCGGTGAATGTGTAGCTTCCGCTGCTAGGGTTGATGACTGCACCACAGGTGTCGGCGGCGTCGATGCTCCACAGCGCCGAGGGACCATCGGGATCCGAGACGAGCGGGAAGTAGAAATAGGGCAGGTCTTCGTCTGCCGTTGTCGGCGGGCTGTTGGTCACGATCGGTGCGTCGTTGATCGCGGTAATAGTCACCGGCGAGCTCTGACTCACGCAGATCACAGGAGAGCCCCCGTCACAGAGCTGAATGCCGACCACACAGCTTGTTGGTGGCGTTGGGCCCGCGGGCGTGAAGCTATACACGCCGGTTCCAGTGTCGATGCTGCCTCCGCAGGTGTCAGCGAGGTCGAGGGACCAGACGGCATCCGGTCCATCGGGATCCGTCGAGGTGGCCGCGTAGGTGTACAGCTCGCCTTCGGTGGCCTCCACAGGGGCCTGGCTGGTGATCGATGGGCTGTCGTTCACAGAGTCGATGATCACCACTGTGACCTGGGTGGCGCACAAGAGCGGCGTCCCTCCATCACACGCCGTGACCGCGAGTACACAACTAGCGGGCGGCGTTGGGCCTGCCGGTGTAAAGCTGTACACACCCGAAGCCGGATCGATAGCGCCACCACAGGAGTCGGCACCGTCCACGCTAACGCTAACATCGGGACCGTCGTCATCGTCTACAAGTACGGTGTAGGTGTAAGAAGTGTTCTCGGTTGCGGTGGCCGGCGCTGTGCTGCTGATCGACGGTGTGTCATTTACGGCCGTGATTGTGATGAGACTGTCCTGGTCTGCGCACTGCTCCGGGCTACCGCCATCGCATACTCTTACGCCCACGACACAGCTTGGCGGCGGCACGGGCCCAAGGGGCGTGAAGCTATACACGCCAGCGGCGGATATCACCCCCGCGCATGTGTCGCTCGGGGACACGCTCCACAGCGTCGAGGGACCATCGCCGTCGTTTGCACTCGCGGCATAGAGAAAGCTCACATCTTCAACCGCCGAACTCGACGCGACGCTCGTGAAAGCAGGTGGATCGTTGACGGCGCTAATCGGCACCGTGCTGTCTTGAGTTGCGCACAGGACCGGCGAGCCCACGTCACAGACCACCACACTGACAACGCAACTGACTGGTGGCACGGGGCCAGCGGGGGTGAACGAGTACAGCCCGCTGTTGGCATCGATGACGCCACCACAGCTATCCGTGTTGCCGACGCTGAAGGCCAGGGCCTGACCATCCGGATCCGTGGCGCTGGCCGCATAGCTGTACAAGAGGTCTTCGGTGGCCGGTGTGGGAGCTACGCTGCTAACGACCGGTGGTCGGTTGATCGACAGCAGCTGTTGTTGGGTAGTGCACGCGGCTGGGCTGGCAGCATCACACACGACGATGGCGAGGACGCAGCCTCCAGTGGCGGAGCTGGCCACAAAACTGTAAACGCCGCTCGCGCCACCAATCACTCCGCCACAAGTGTCTGAGCCCGTTACCGCCCACGCTAGAGGGGCAGGGCCATCGGCGTCCGATGCGGCAGCGTTGTATGTGAAGGTCGCGCCGGCCGCCAGGGTCGTTGGCGAGGGGGTGGTGGTGACAAGAGGTCGAGCGTTAAAGCTCGCATTGATGGTGTGGCTGAGAGTAATGCCAGCGAGGGCGTAGCTTCCCCCTGCGGCCGTTGCGGTGACATCGACCTCGTTGTCGCTTACCGCGAGAATCGCGAAACCGGCGTCAGCCGTAATAGCGCATGTTGCGCTTCCGCCCTGAGCGACCTGGCTCGGCGTGCAGCTCACCGAGCCATTGCCACTCGAGCTGCCAAGGATTGCGGGGCCGGCAAACTGCACCCCGACGTTCTGTGCCGCAGTCATCGACACCAGGCAGGTCGACGCTGTTCCTGAGCACGCGCCGGTCCAGCCAACAAAGGAATCGCCCGGGCGTGCAACGGCCGTGAGCACGACCGTGGTTCCGCTGGCGAAGGAAGCGCTGCGCGATGTGCAGTCCGCGTCGCAGGTGAGTGCCGCTGGGGCCGAGCTGACCGAGCCGCGACCCAGGTTGGCTGGATCCTTGGTAAGGGTCAAAGCGAAGAGTGTGTTGACAAGATCAATATCGGTATCAGCGTTGTTGCTCAAGTCACTATCAGTAACGCCTGCCGGCGCCGCAATCGATGCCGTGTTGCTAATCGTTGCTCCCGAAGAGGCCGTGACCGTGGCATTGACTGTGAAGCTCACGCTGGCTCCAATAGGAAGGTTCACCAGCTGATTTGTGATGTTGCCTGCACCTGAGGCCGCGCCGCACGAGCCGCCACCGCTACCTGCGCAGGTCCACGAGATCGAACTGAGCCCGACTGGAAATTGATCGTTGACGATGGCGCCTGTCACCGCAGCGGGGCCCTGGTTGGTAGCGGTAATCGTGTAGCTGGTTGCGCCGCCCGGGTTGACGGCGGCAACGCCATTGCTGGCAGTGAGGGCGAGGTCCGTGAAGATCACGCCAACCGTCAAGGCCGTGTCTACGGCCGGGCCGAGCAGGCGCGACACCGTCCTGCTCCTGACTCCATAGTCGCCGTTGGTCAGAGTGCCGATAGGGAGATTGATGGCGTAGCGAGTCGTGCTGTCAGGATTGGTCGCCCAGTTCGAGTCAACAGTAAACGCGTTCGATGTGTTGGTGGTTATGATCCGTTGCTGGCCGGCTCCCGTTCCCGACAGCGTGGTCAAGGTCCAGCCCGACCATTGCGTCGGCTGGAAGTTCTTGCTGCTATCTACGAGTGTGTTGCTGGTTCCGCTGCTGGCGGTGCCAAGCTCGGCCGGAGGGTTGAGGGTGGCATAGGTACTGGTGGCGTTGGGTGTTGTTGTCCAGTTGGGCGTTACCGCAAGCTGGACGGCGGTATTGCTTCGGATGGTGCGTTGCTGACCAACACCCTGGCCGCCGGTGATCATCACCGTGTGCCCTTCGAACTGGTTGATCGTGAAGTTCTTGCTGCTGTCGTTCATGGTACTGGCCGTTGCGGCAGAGACCGTGCCAGACGCGGTGGCAGCGTTGTTTCGAACCGTAAGCGAAAAGGTCCGTGTCGCGCCGGGGTTGAGCGTTCCGAAGTTGCACGAGACGTTTCCGCTCGAGCCGACCGCCGGGGTCGTGCAGGTTCCTTGTCCAGGGTTGATCGAAACGAAGGTGGTATTCCTTGGCAGCACATCGTCAGCAATGACGTCGCGAGACAGCAAGGTGGGGCTGTTTCTTACGACAAAATCGTAGGTAATGTTCGAGTTGATGTTGGCTTGCTGTGGACCGGTCTTCACGATCGACAGCCCGGGCAGGGTCGAGCCGAAACCGTCGACGTAGACTTCGCCCCAATGTCCTCCGAGGGAACAGCCCGAGGCATAGATTTCGACCTCGGCAGTATCACCAGGAGCCAAGGCGCCGTTGCCGGGCGCGATGTCGAAGATTTGCCAGTCGGTGTAGGTCACCGGGGTGGCGCCGCTGGAATCGATCTTCCAGGGAACGCCCGGTTGATTGGCGAAGTTGAAGTCCCCGAAGAGGATCGTGTTCTTGGTCCTGTTGCGGACTTCTACAAAGAAGTAGGGCTGCTGTGTGTCTGCGTGCCCGGGATTTTGCAGCACCGGTGAGAGCGCAAAGCGCAGGTGAACCTTGTTGTCGAGAGGATCGATGTCCTCGTTTGTGGTTACGTAGCTCTGCTTCAGCGAGTTGGCATTGTGATTGAGACCCAACACGGATTCGTTGATGACGACGCTCGTGGTGTTGAACTGTGGGAAGAAGGGCGGTCCCACGTTCAGACCAGACATGAGCTGACTCTGGGCAACCGGGTTGCTGCGCGCAAAGGTGCTCAGCGGGGGACGAATGGCCGTGCCGCTCGTGTGAGTAGCAGCGACAGTTCCGAAGCGCCCTCGGGCGACACCCGTGAAGGAAGTCGCGGTCAGGCCCGAGTAGGTCATGATCTCGCCGTCGATCTGGATCATGCTCGTGCCGCCGGTGAAGCTGGCTGTTGCCGTTGCCGGAATCGTGGTCGCTGTGGCGTTGACGTTTGCCGAAAGGGTCGTCGTGGCCGAGCGGAGTCCGAGATTGGCTACCGTTGTTGGTGGAAAGCTAGCCAGGCCCGGATTCTGAAATCGCGTGGCGGTCCACCCCGAAAGTGTTCCGCCGCCGGCCTCGAAGTCTCCGTTTGTGATCACGGGGAGCTCGGTCTTGCCTGTGGTTGGTGTCTCTGGCTCGGCGCACGAAGCCAGAGCAGCGAGTGCAAGGGTGAGCAAGGTGCAAATTAAACGCGTTGAGGCGCCAGGCGCCCCACGCCATCTAGAGACAAGCTTCATGGTGGATCCAGGTGCACGGCACATAGGCAGACATCGACACAAAAGGACAAGACCGCAGAGCGCACGCAGCCGAGCGGACCCACCGAGCAGTTCCTCGCCCCTGTTCGAAGTACTCCCACAAAACCAAATGGGATCCGACGATGTATCTTGTGATAAATCGCGAGACAAAGGGGGCGCTATTTGATCAATTCGTACGAATTGGTGTTGTGAGCACAGCGACCGATGCGATTGCCCTTGCAAGGCAACGCCAACCTACATCGCTCGCAACGAATCGACCTTGAATTCGTCGATAGCAGACGTAGAGAACATGCTGTGCGTTGACTTTCTCTTACAAGCTAACCATCCAAGCACTGGATGGCGTTCCGAGCTTCGTGGCATCCTCTCGCTCGATGCGTGAAGACACATTAATTCCCCTCTTGTCTGGGATTCCCCTCTTGTCTGGCTCTCATCTCATGGGTGAGGAGTCAGTTGCGATTCCCTGGTTCGAAGGCGCCCTCGAGGAAGAGGTCACCAGTGCGAGTCCACCTCCGCTGCCACCGGCAAGCGCTTCGGAAGTGCGCAGCAACAGTCCCTTTCGTGACGAGGGAGAAATTGCCCGTGGCGGGATGGGCGCGATTCGTCGCCTCTACGATGAGCAGCTCCGTCGTCGCGTAGCGCTCAAGGCCATGACGCCAGAGCTGGCAAGCGATGCCGCGTCGGCCCAGCGTTTCCTCGACGAGGCACGTATCACTGGTTTGCTCGACCACCCGAACATCGTGCCGATTCACGATCTCGTGGTCGATGACAAGGGCCTGGCGAGCTACACGATGAAGCTCGTCAAGGGCCAAACCTTGACCGAGCTCATCGCGGCGCAAAAGACCCATCGCGATCTTGAGAACATCCTCGAGTGCCTCATCAAGGTCTGCGATGCCCTGTCCTTTGCACACGGGCGCGGTGTGATTCACCGCGACCTCAAGCCAGACAACATCATGGTCGGCACGCACGGCCAGGTCTATGTCATGGATTGGGGCCTGGCCCTCGTGCAGGGCGAGAGTCGAGCGATCGTCGACGGCGCTCCAGAGCCAGATGGCATGGTCGTGGGAACCGTCGCCTATATGTCGCCGGAGCAGGCGCGTGGCCTGGTCTCCAAGACTGACGCGCGCACGGATGTATTTGGGGTGGGAGCGATGCTCTACAAAGCCCTCACTGGTTCGCCGCCCTATCCCGGCGAGCCCATGCAAGTGTTAAAACGCGTGCAGCAGGCGCAGGTGACGCCGCCCGAACAAGTGGGCAACGCGGCGATGAAGCCCCCGCCACATCTCAGTCAAGTGGCCATGAAGGCCATGGCTGCAAATCCCGACGATCGCTTTCAGTCGGCAGATGAACTGGCAGCGGCATTGCGCGAGTTCTTGCGAGGTGGAAACTGGTTTCCCCAACAGCTCTTCCCGGCCGGCTCTGTCATCGTGAAAGAGGGCGATGCGGCCGATGCGGCCTACATCATCACGAGCGGACGCTGCGAGACCCGCCAGGTGGATCCAGGGGATCCGAGCAGGAGCCATGTACTGCGCGTCCTAGGACCAGGCGATGTCTTTGGCGAGACGGCGATCTTTGCCGACGCGCCGCGCTCGGCCAGCGTCGTCGCTCTCGAGGAGGTGAGAGCGGTGGTCGTCGAGCGCGCTGCCATCGAGAACCTGACCCACAGCTCGTGGCTCGGGCTCTTCGTCAAGGCCCTTGCGGATCGCTTCCTACAGATCGACGCGGAGCTGGCCGAGGCACGCAAGTCGTCCATCTAGCGGCGATTGCTAGCAAATTCGCAAGCGCTGGCTTGTTTGTCACCTTTCGAGGGCTGAGAGCGTCTCCTTGGCATAGAGCGAAGCTTCTCTCTCGAAAGTGGTACCCCCCATGCACCCCACGACAAGCCTCCCACGCCCACGCTTCCTGGTCTCCCTTTCACGCTCGCGCTCACGCTCGCGCTCATGGCTTGCCAACCTGCGATCCAGGGGGCCCAAGGCGGCTCTGGAGATAGCAGCGATTGTGGCGACTGTCAGGTGCCCACCTGCCAAGCCGGCAGCAACGCGTGCTCGCCCGATGGTGATGTCGTGGCGTGCAACCAGGATGGCACGCTCGGCGATATCGTCGAGAGCTGCGATGAGAGTTGTTCTAACGGTCACTGTGTTCCCTTCGGCACGGGCGGCTCTGACTGCGCTGCGGGTGCCGGGCAGGCCATCTACGTCGTCGATGACACCAACACCCTCTACGCCTTTGACCCTGACTCGCTCTCCTTCACATCCATTGGCCAGCTCTCCTGTCCATCGAGCGGGCATCCCTTCTCGATGTCAGTCGATCGATCGGCCATTGCCTGGGTCTTCTATGACACCGGAGAACTCTTCCGCGTCTCCACGCAGGATGCCAGCTGCACGGCCACGGCCCTTACCGTGCCACCGGCGGGCTTTCGTTACAACGGGATGGGATTTGCCAGTGATCCGGGCAACGAAGCCAATGAGACCCTTTTCGTCATCGGCACCAATAGCAACGACTTTAGCGGCGTCGCTGCCAGCCTCGGCTCCATCGACACCAGCAGCGCGCAACTGCATCCCTTGGTCGAGCTTGGGCAACTGGCATCCATGCCGGAGCTAACCGGGACCTCCGAAGGTCGACTCTTTGGCTACTTCCCTGGCGCGCCGAGCTACGTCAGCGAAATTGACAGAAGCAGCGGTCAACAACTTGGCAACCACTGGCCGGCTGGCAGCGTGGCTGTCGACGACCTGGTGGGTTGGGCCTTTGCGCACTGGGCTGGCAAGTACTATGTCTTCGAGAGCTCTGGCTATCCCACGGTCAGCTCGCGCGTGATCCTCGTCGATCCTGCGGGTGCGGGCGGGCAGGGCACGGCCACCGTCGTTAGATCCACGGGTGTGCCGCTCATCGTTGGTGCAGGCGTGTCCACCTGTGCACCGGTTGTGGTCGAGTGATGGCTACTTGCCATGGTTGATGCTTTTGCAGGCCAGGCGCGCGCCGAGCCGCTATGATGGGCATGCCGATGCGCGCACTGCCATCGGTCTGTACCGAGAAGTCTCCGACCACTCTCCGTAGCCATGAGCGAGCGCCAAGCATTTGTATCCCCGACACGTCTATCTCCGGTACTTCTATCGATTGCCCTGTGCCTTGGCTCGGTCTCCTGTGGATCCGATACGAACCAGCAGCACAGCAAGGCAGCCCCGATTAGCCCGCACACAGCGATGAGTGAGCTCGCGTCGCCACCGCCACCCGCGCCTGGAACCCCACCTGGTTCGCAAGCAGCCTCGCTACAGAGCAATGACGAGACTGCTGCAAGCGTCTCGTTGGTCGGAGACACGCCAGTAGCCATTCCGGGAACGGAGTTGAGTGCTCACATCAGCGGGGCCTTCCACAAGATTGGAGATCCGGTGGTCGGAGTCGATGTCTTGTTCGTGCAGGGCGCGCAGATGGTCGAGGTTGGCTGGCGAATCGAGTCGGCACAGATCCCCGCCGACTGGATCGAGCTGCGCGGTACTCGCCACGACGCCGAGTCTGGTGACTATGTCGAGGCGGAGCTTCCAGGCTGGCGTGCGAGACTGGTCTCCGTCGACGAGCAATCTGCCGGCGGTGATCCCATCGCGATTACCATCGCGGTGAAACGCGCTCCCGGCGACTAGATCGCATCCTCGCTCAAGACAGACTCGAGCGAGAGGAGTGGGCCATCGCGCCGGAAGAAGGTAGGCTGCACTGGTGACGATTCGAGTGCTCATTCTGATCTCGTTCCTCTTTGGTGCCACCAGCAAGGCCGCAGCACAAGGCGAGGCGTCGACGCCAAGGCTTCTCGACGAGGTGCTCGTGGACTACGAGTCGGGCGTGCTGTCCATTTTGCAGAACGATGGACGCTACGGCGCGCAGGGGACAGCGTTTGGCGTCAACCAGACCAATCAGCGCAAGAACCTCATCATCACCTCGCGCACCTCGTTGGAGCTTGCCCACGGCGCGCACCGCCTGACATTTTTGTACGCGCCCCTCGATCTCACGACCCGGGCGACTCTCGACGAGGATCTTCAATTTCGGAGCCGGGTCTTCGACGCCGGGACCTCTGTCGAACATCGCTATTTGTTCGACGGCTATCGAGGCAGCTACACCTATCAGTTGCCGCTAACAGCCCTGAGCCTGCAGGTGGGAGGTAGCCTGCAAGTGCGCAATGCCAAGGTGGCCTTCGCGCGCGCCGATGGCAGTGGCTATGTCGAGGAGGCCGACATCGGCCTTGTGCCAGCGCTCAAGGTACGCGCCACGTACCGTGCGCCTAGCGGTCTCTATGCGCTGCTCGACGCGGATGGCTCATCGACCTTTGGTCTGGTTGGCGACACAGAAGGTGGACTCTACGATGTCGCCTTGAGCCTGGGCATACCGGTCACAAAGCAGCTCGACCTCTTTCTTCGCACTCGTGGCGTCGGAGGCGGAGCTACCGTGCCCGACAAAGAGATCGAAAACTGGGCCCACTTTCTGTCTTTCACCGCCGGGCTGCGCCTCGACCTCTCGGCCTGGCGCTGAGCTGCGCTGGGCTGCGCTTAGCCCGCGCTGCATTGAGCTGCGCTAATCTGCGCTCATCTGCGTCGAGCCGGCGCGAGCTAGAGCTCCTCGCCTTGCGCGGAGACGGGAGCATCGCTGCCGTCGCTCTTGCCAAGACGACCAGCCGCGGTGGCGTTTTGACCCTCGGCGTCGACGCGGGTCGAGACCTTGCCCAGGCCAAAGGGCGGCATGTTGGTGTACACGCATTCGTACTGGCCCGAGCGGACTTGAAAGGTCTCGTGCCAGACGCCGATGTCTCCCGAGGAGGCGATCTTCTTGTTGAACTTGACCCAGTAGGGATAGTGCTCGCCATCGCGATCGCGGGCGTAGGCCAGGAGCTCTTCCGTGCTGCGCCAGTACTGCACGTTGACGGTAGGGCTGAGCTGCTGATAGCCGAGAAAGCCCGACTCTGGTTTACCTTCCAGTTCGGCGAGCATCTTGGGCATGGTGCGAGCAAACCAAAGATGCAAGGGAAGCTTCCACAAGCGATTGATGCGTGCGCCGATGAGAAAGACAACGAAGTCGCCCTCGATCTTGGCCGTGAGACGCCGATTTAGCACTGTCATTCGACGGACAATAGACCAGTCCCGCAGCGGACGCTTCGGCATAGCCAGCAATTCGCTATGACGGGAAGCGGTCTGTACGAAGAGGTCGACTATGAGCCTCAGGAGCTGGACTCGCTCTGAAACGACGTGAGCCCCGACATGCGGGGCTCACTCGCTCAGACGATGAACTTCGGGCTAGGCGCAGGTGCCTGCGAACTTGCCCTTGGTGCGACATGTGCCCGAGCAGCAGTCGTTGTTCGAGCTACAGGCATCCTTAGGAGGAAGGCACACGGGGCCGCAGCTGCCATTGTCGACGTTGCTACACACGCCGTTGCCATCACAGGCGTCGGTCGTGCAGCTGTCGTTGTCGTTGCACTCGCTGCTGGTCGTGCACTGATAGCAGACGCCTGTATCTGAAGCGCTGCAGCTTCCATCGGCATTGCAAGTGTAGATCGTGCACTGATCATTGCTGCCACACTCGCCATTGGTGGTACAGCAAGTGTTGCTCGCCGAGTCATAGCTTGCGGCATCGGCTGCGCAGGTGCCATTGTCGCAGCGCTCGATGGTGCAGCTGTCGCCGTCATCGCCGCAGTCAGCATCAATGGCACACTCTGGCACGCTGTCCTTGCCACCAAGTACGCTCAGATTGACGTTGGAGTAGGCCGAATAGGCCAGAACCATGACGTAGATGTCTTCTGCGACGGCTGGATTTGTGGCGATCTTGCAGCTCTCGTCATTGCCAGAGACGTAAGGGCGGCAATCGAAGGAGGTCGTCGACGGAGCGCTGCCCTTCTTCACGTAGAGGTCTGCGTCTCCGCTGCCGCCGCTGATGGCGACGAGCATCTGCTTGTAGCCAGCGGAGCTGTACGGACCATAGTGAGTCTCGACTTTGAGCGCTCCGGCAATGGTTTGTGAATCAATGCTCGTGTAGTCCAGTGGCGACGGCGCATCCACGCCCACGCCGACGACTGCCCAGGCATCGTTGACGGCTTGAATCTCGCTAGCCGTAAAGCCTTCGTCAGCCGCGGCGCTCAAGGTGGCAAGGCGAGCCCCGGCGTAGTCCGTCGAGCTGCTCATGTACGAGGACAGGGCCTGGTACCACATGTCAGCGGCCTTCTCGATTCCGATGCTGGCTGCGACCACGTTGGATTTGCCGCGCGGGTGCGTACCGCCGTTAGACAGAGTGCAGAAGAAGAGGTTGGCGATGCCAGAATTGCTGTGCACGCCGCCATTGTCGCTGGTTCCCGTGTAGCGATCGAAGTAGTAGTCGACATCGCCGGCTGCCGCTGGGTCGCACATGTAGCGCAGGGCGTCGCCTGCGACCGCTGGCGTCCACGTGTCTTCACCAATGAGCCATATGTCATTGAAGGTGGCGCCGCTCTGGTGGGCTTCGACGGCTGCCGCCATGATGTCAGAGTTGGCTTCGTTGAGAGCGCCCGACTCATTGCTGTAGACCAGATTGGCTGTGTACTCGCAGACGCCGTGACTCAACTCGTGACTGACGATGTCCAGGGTAGTGAGCGGGCCACTCGTGACGCCGTCTCCGTCTCCGTAGGTCAGGCTGCTGCCATTCCAGTACGCGTTGACGTAGTTGGTGTCGTAGTGCACGTAGGACTTTACGAGCGCGCCACTGCCGTTGAAGCTATCTCGACCTTGCACATCGGCGTAATAGGCCAGGGCCTTGCCGGCATTGATGTGAGCCGCGTTGGCGGTGGCATCGGAGCTGTCGGCAATCGGAAGGGGTTTCTTGGTGTTGGTGCCGTTGCCGACGTTGTACGTAACCTTGTCGCTGTCGCTCAGAGCGGTGTGCTTCAGGTTGTCATATTCCATGACGGTCGCGCCGGTCTTGGCATCGATGAACACCACCGGCATCGCGGCTTTGTTCATGTCGGCCATCTGCTCGAAAGCCACTCGATAGGTGAGCACGGCCTCGTCTTTCACGACAAGGATCTGCTTGTCGACCATCGGAGTATTGGTGACGGTGCCCCTACCACCGTGACTGATGACAGCGATCTCTTCTGCCTTGGCAGCCGAGATGTTTGCTGCCGTGTCGACGCGAAGGTTGCGCGATAGGTTATCGGTGAAGGATCGAAAGCCGCCGTCCTTGCGAAGGTGTACGATAGCTTCGGCACCGAACACGGGAATGCCCGCGACGGTTTGTTGCAGCGTTGTGTGTGGGCGACCGTATTTGTCGATGAAAACCCGCTTGGCCTCGACCTGGTCAACGCCATCGAGAAGGGAACGATCCGATTGACGGGCAATACGCAGACTCAACTCCTCCGCGCGCTGTTCGGAGTCTGGGTCGTTTTGAATGAAGCCAGGCTCTGCGGCGCAGGCAAGCAGGGACCCTGCGAGGGTGGCACTCAGCAGGAGGGAATTTCGGGTATGGCGGGCGAGGCCGTGACCTAAACGGGAGGACATTTGCGGAAGCTCCAATACGGTTAATGGTGACGCTATAGACGTCTGCAATTGGAAACCCAATTGGCCTATAGCTAGTTTTAGCTACTTGTAGGATCGCAGAGGCCGCACAGGCGATTGGCCTAGCCACGCCCTCTGGCAAATCGAGTTGACGCCCTGCTTGTCCTTGGGCTCGGCGTTCCGGGGCCGAAATGGCTCCGGCGCCAGCCTCGTCGTGCCCGGCATCAAGGAGCCGACGGGGTCTTCCAAAGCGCCTGCAGCAAGGCCTTGCCCTCGGTGGATCCGGCCAGCTCGCAGTCGATCCGCTGTACCGTGCGGCGCGATTCCGTCGGGCTTCCCGAGAAACTCTTAATCTTCTCGGGCGGCGTGACCAGGAAGTACGAGATGCTCGCTGCCTTGCCGCACGTCGGTGACGCGGCTATCGCACCTGCCAAACTGCCTCCAGCGCATGGCCGGGCTCGCGGCGCTTGGCGCGACACTGGCTTTGTGATTAAACCAGGCTATGCACCATCCGATGCGATTCGCTCTGGCTTCTTCGATGCTGGCGTTGCTACTGGTCCTGGCAGGCCCGGCGGGCGCGCAGTCGACATCGGCCGCGGGCAGCTATCGGGGCAGCGTCGGCGGCGAGACGATTTCGCTGGAGCTACAGGCGGGGGGCGCCGCTCTGGTGGCTGGCGAGGCCGGTCAATGGAGCGAGAGCGGCGGAGTCGTGGAAGTCAGAGACGGCGATGGCAATGTCTATCTCGGCAAGCGCAGCGCGGCGGCGATCGATTTTACTGTCGGGGGCGTGAGCGTGCGCTTCGAGCGCGTGGGCGTTGTTGCCAAGCCGAGCGCGCCCATCTACAAACCCGCCAAGGTACTGGCCGGCACACGCAGCAAGGTTGAGGGTACCGAGCTCTCCCTCCTTCTTCCCAAGGGATGGCAGGGCACCTGGGAGGAGGAGAAGGGCACGGAGGTCTTCGTCATCGTTTCGCCAGGCAACGAAGGGCGCATCTTGGCCAGCGCGCGGCAGCTGAGCAGCGCCGAGCAAGGCAAGAGTCTCAGCTCACTGCTGCGCAAGTGGGCACCGCAGTTGGTCAAGGGCAAGAGCGTCGAGCGCGCTCGCGATTTGACCATCGCCGGGCAGCCAGGCGCACTCAGCATCGTTGCCACCCGCAAGGGCAAAGAGCGCCTCCACGTCGCGGTCGGCGCGATTCGCATGGAGAGCTGGGCCATACTCTTCGTCGGCCTGTATCCGGCGGCGAGCACCAGCAGCATGCGACCGGTCTTCGACACGATCTTGACCAGCCTCGATGGCAAGGCACCGGCGTCGACCAGATCGGGGGACAGTTCGAGCGATGGCTCGGGGGCCAAGACCGATGCCACTATCGCTCACTGTTGGCGCTCGGCGAGCTCGTCTAGCAGTGGCGGAGGATCAACCACGCGCGTCCAACTGCACCTGGACGGCAGCTACGAGTGGAAGGCGACCAGCAACTTTGGCTCGGCGGGCAGCTCGGGGCTGCACGAGTTCGGGACCTGGGCTGTGGCTGGTCGCGGGCAGATCAAGCTAACGCCCAAGGGCGGGCGCGATCCTGAGCTCTACAGTGTCGCGATGAGCGGCTCGAGCCTCTTGCTCAACGGCAGCAAGTTCTACCGCTGCGACTAAGCGGCTGGCCCTCGTGCGCGTACCATTGCTGCTATGAGCAATGTCTTCCCAACCCGAGCGGCGAGCGTCGCGGATGCGGCCGCGCTGGTCGCCCTGGTCAACTCGGCCTATCGCGGTGAGAGCAGCAGGGCGGGATGGACCACCGAGGCCGACCTTCTCGGTGGTCAGCGGGTCGACCTCGAGGCCATGAGCGAGAGTCTCGGGCGAGACCAGAGCAGCAGTGTCATTCTTGTGCACGAGCACGAGGACGCGATCATGGTGTGCGTGCAGCTCGAGCGCACCGGCGACGAGTGTTACCTGGGCATGCTGACCGTGCGACCACGCTCGCAAGGCGCGGGGCTTGGCCGCCAGATGCTCGAGGCGGCAGAGAACTGGGCTCGTGAGCAGTGGTCCGCGCGCCGCATGCACATGACAGTCATCGTGCAGCGCACCGAGCTCATCGAGTGGTACCAACGGCGAGGCTATCTCCGCAGCGGAGAACGCAAGCCCTTCCCCTACGGGCAAGAGCGCTTCGGTTTGCCTCGTCGCGAGGACCTCGAGTTCGAAGTGCTGCACAAGGCACTGGCGGCTGAACCAGAGTAGCCGAGCCCTCGTCGAGCGGGGCTATTGCGCGAATACAACAATCTTGATGCTACTTCCCGAGTACGCCCTGGAATCTTGATGCTACTTCCCGAGTACGCCCTCGTTGAAGAGCCGCGTGCGCTCGAGGACCGATCCGCTCGCTGGATCCAGGATGAGCACGTGCACGCGGAGCTTCTCGCTTCGCATGAGCACGGCCACGCGATGGGCATCGAGCTGTGTCGCGCCAAGCCACATGGGCGGCGTGTCTTCCTCGCCCGACTCGGCAAGCTCCGCCAGCGAGCTCGTCCACAAGACGCGGGTGTGCTGGCCAAAGCTGCCCGCGACACCGCTCAGGAGCTCACTTTGTTTGGCATCTTTTGCCAGCGCCGAGGCGTTGGACACGACCAGTGCGCTGGCCGGGGTCGCTTCCGGTGAGAGGCAAAGAGAGACCTTTGGCTCGACGAGCGAGAGCTGATCGGTGGCGCAGTACCAACCTTTTGGGATCACGGTATCGCTTGGCCGCGGCTCGACACCCAAGTTAGCACCGAGCCAGTAGCGCTCGCCGTTGGCCAGGGTGACCGCAAGGCTGCCGGTGTAGGCATTGATATAGCAGCGAGCGCCGGTCTCGAAATCACCGCCGAGAGCAGCGCTCATCGCAGAGCGATCCGCGACCACCTGCATGGACTCGGTGGACAAGAGCAGTGGTTCGCCTCGCGCTCCACACATCCACACCCGCTCCTTGGCGCTTCCTAGCAAAGTGAAACCCTCGCGAGCAAAACTGCCGAGCAGCGCCCCATCGCTGACTCGGTAGCTGTGATAGCGCAGGGTGGTCTTGGCATCGTGATCTCGGCGGGAATCGTCGCCGCCGCTCACCGGGCCGGTGTATGTGTGCTCCTCGACCACGACGACCGGGCCTCCAGAGCTCTCGACATACTCGGCTCGGTAGACTCGCGTGCTGGATGTTGCGCGACTTTGGTACAGCATCCAGGCTGAGAACGCTGCCGCGATGGCGATGGCCAATCCGCCGACCACGAGTCTTGCTACTCGTCCCCCTGATCTCTCCACGGCGACAAGTGTCGCATGTGTGCAGGCTGTCTTCGAGGCTGTGCCTGCTTTTGGCAGCGCGCGGGCCGTCGTCAGGCGCTAAGAAGGATGCTCAGCGAGTCCGCGGCGTCGACGCAGGCTGCGCAAGCGCGTACGGCGTGCGATATGCTGGTTGGGTGGACGAGATCGCGAGGCTCATCGGGGATAGGTATCAGGTCGAGAGCAAGCTTGGTAGTGGTGGCTTTGGTTCCACCTATGCGGCCATTGACAAGAAGACGGGTCAAAAGGTGGCGGTCAAGGTGCTCGACCTGCACAGGGTCAGTGACTGGAAGGCTATTGAACTCTTCGAGCGCGAGGCCAAGGTTCTGCGCACCCTCGACCATCCGGGCATCCCCGCCTACTTCGATTTTCGAACCCGACAAGACGATCGACAGGCCTACCTCATCCAGGCGCTTGCCCCCGGCGAGAACCTGGAGTCCCTGCTCAGCAAGCGTCGCTTCACCGAGACGGACCTCATCGATCTCACGCGCCGCGTGTTGCACATACTCGACTATCTGACCCGCTTGCATCCAGTCGTCGTGCACCGTGACATCAAGCCGGCCAACATCCTTCTCGACGAGCAGGGCAAGGTGAGCCTGGTCGACTTTGGTGCTGTCCGTGATGTTGCCAGCGCAAGCGCGGTCGGTGGCTCGACGGTGGCCGGCACCTTCGGCTACATGGCGCCCGAGCAATTGCATGGCGGTGCCGAGCCCTCTTCCGATCTCTATGGTTTGGGCATGACGCTCATCCACTTGGCCACCGGCCAGGAGCCATCGAGCTTTGACAGCAAGCGACTGAAGCCAGATTTTCGCAAGCACGTGCATCTCTCCGACCCGCTCGAAGAGCTCATCGACAAACTCATCGAGCCGGTTCCAGACGACAGATTCCAGACCGCTGCCGAGGTACTCGAAGCCTTGGATCAGCTCGGCGACGAAGCCAGCAAGCCGTTGCCATCTTCGACGACGATTGCCCAGGCTCGCGAAAGCGCAGATCGGGCCAAGGTACGTGCCCTGGTCGGCAAGGCGCCGGCGCCGGTCGAGAAAGCTCGTCAGAAGGGCGGGCAGCGCATCGATTTTACGACCAGCGATGATGTGGCCGATCTGCTGATTCGACCCTCACGCTTTTGGCGAGACCGCGAGGTTCATGTTGGACTACTACTTTTTCTAGTTGGGCCACTCGCGACGGCTGCCCTTGGCGGTCTTTGGGGCGGCATCGGCGCCGGCGTCGCGATTGTCCTCACCCTGCTTGTCACCTTGCTTCTCTGGCTCTTCGCGCCCACCTATCACCTCCGCATGACAGAGGCGGGCGACTTCATCTATTTCGCGCGCAACCCGGAGCGACCCAAGTGGATCGGAAGAGTTCGGGATCTACGGATTGAAACCGTGCGCACCGTCAAGGGCGACCACGTCGGGAACCTCACTCATGTGCCTGCATCTGGCGAGAGTGCGGGCCGATACTTCTATCCGCTTTCGTCTGCGGATCATCGCGCCCTCACGTCGGCCGCTCGCTGGGTCGAGCGCGCGGCGCGGCCTGGCTGAGGACACCGGTCTCCCACCGGCCTCCGACTGGCCTCCGATTGGCCTCCGACTGGCCTTCCCTCCCTGGCCTCCGCTACTGGGGCATGGGGTGCTCGGCGAAGAACTGCCAGATGTGCTCGGCCCCGTCGAGGAAGGTGCTAGGCAAGTCACTGGTGTCGGCCGGGCCCCTGGCGCCTCCGGGGAATGCGTGACCACCGCCGTCATACACGACTTGGTCATCTGCGGTCGGGACGGTCAATGGGAAGATCAGGCAGGACTGCACATCGGAGTCCCCGCTACCCGCGCGACGGTATTCCACGCACAGCGCACCATCGCTCTGAAAGGTTGCGGTGCTCTTGTTGGGATCCGCCTCATTGATGGCGACCCAATCGCTAACGGTGCTTGCAATAGGATAGAAGTCCGCGCCGGAATTGCCAATGCCGACACCGCCCTCGAGTGGATAGTTGCGATCGGTTGCTCCGTGAATGATCAAAGTGGGCACAGGGCGGGGGGGGGCGCAGGACAGGAAATCACCACCGAGGTTGAGGCCACCGCTCACGGGGGCGATGGCTGCGAATATGTCTGAGGCCTGGCAGCCAAGGCGATGACTGAGAATGGCGCCGTTGGAGAAACCCGTCGCGTAGACGCGCTGCGAGTCGACAGCAAGGTCTGCGGCGATATCGGCGAGGACCTCGCGAACGAAGCCGACGTCGTCCACGCCGTTTTCGGCGGCGGATCCGCAACAGTTGCCGCCGTTCCAGGTCGGAATCACACCCAGGCCATTGGGATAGGCAACCAGGAAGCCGTGTTCGGCGGCCGCGCGGTTCATTTGCGACATGTCCATCTGATTTGCGCCGGTGCCGAAGCCGCCGTGAAAGCTAAAGACCAGCGGCATCGCATCGCCTTGGTAGCTGTCGGGCACAAAGAGTCGGTAGTCGCGGGCCAGCGGTCCCGGCCCGAGCGCTCGATCGCTAACATTGCCGGAGACGGATAACTCGGCATAGGCCAGCAAGCCTTGGTAGCTGAGCTCGATGAGAGTGCTTCCCCGTTTGATGGCCGTGATCCGGCCCTCGGCATCGACGCTGGCAATGCTGGGATCGAGCGAGCGCCACTCGGCTTGACCGTAGACGAGCTCGGGGAGCGCGTCAGGGCCTGTGTCTCGAACGCCGACCAGGGCCAGGGAGGGTTGCTCGCCGCTTGAGGTCAGGGGCAAGTGGGCCACGCGCGGCAGAATGTCGAGCTCGCAGTGACCAGCGCAAATGCTTGGCAGGGCGGCGTCTGGGGCACTGGCATCGGCGAAGGGCTCGGCATCAGCAAGACCGCCATCGCTTGCATCGGGTTGGCTGGGATTGGAGCAAGCCGCGAGGGCGAGCAAGGTGGCGCAAAGCGCGCGCGGGGCGAGAATAGGCATCCGCAATAGCAGTGCAACCAGGGGGCCACGAGTTAGCTAGCGAGTTCCCATACTTAGGTGGTTGAGAAAGCCGACAGGCTTCGATAGCTGTAGGGAAACCCCACTGCATGCTCGAGGGCGCGCAAAACTGCACGCGAGCACGCGCAAACCCAGGTCGCAGTGCTCATGCCCGGCTTGATGAGCGCGGACTTAGCCGTGGCACCCTGCGTGCAATTGCTCACCGCAATGAGACTGCACATCGAGATGACGGTGGTGGCAGATTGCAGCGCGGGGCAGTGCGTCTACAACGTGCACAACCGTTGCCACGCAAAAGCGATCACTATCGGCGGGACGATGCATCCCGCCTGCGATACCTATTTGTCGAGCGAGAAGCACCCAGATCTGAGTCATACCCAAGCTCTGCACATCCTCGCAGGCGTTGGCGCATGCAAGACCATTGGCTGCAAGCACAACCAGGATCTGCAGTGCACGGCATCGAGCATGCGGGTTCAGACCCACGCCGCCCACGCCGACTGCGTGACCTTCGAGGCCTCAGCACAAAAGAGCTAGGCGCTTGGCCGCGACAGGAGGCCAAGCCCTTAGCCCTGGCAAGTCGGTTCGGCGGCCGCTGCAAAGATGCGAGCAAAGCCTTCTATCAGCTGCTCGTCGGAGTAGAGCAGGGGATCGCCAACGCTCTCGACCATGCCTTTGAGGGTTAGCACGCCAATGGCGGCGAGGTTGGCCATAAAGGCCATCAGGCGCGGCTCCACACCTGCCTGGTTGCCTGGCGAGATCTTTCTGGCTGCTCCACCGTAGGCAATCTCGTTGAGAGGGCGAATGCGAGCAAGCTGCTCGTCGCTTATGTGCACGCTTCCAGGTGCCGCGAGCTGTCCATGGAGATAGGTCAGACGAAAGTCGTCGAGGCGGTCTGCAAAGCCGCGGACGGTCTCGTCGAGGACCGCGCGCAGTGCCTCGGCGCCGCTTTCGGAAGACGCGACCGCCTTGTCAACGGCGAGAGCCTGACTCTCCAGGGCGGTAAAGGTGAGCTCGAAGAGGATGGCGTCCTTGGATGGGAAGTAGTAGTAGAGCGCTGCCTTGGTCAACCCGACTTCCTTGGCGATAGCCTCCAGGGTGGTCGCCCCAATGCCTTCGCGCAAGACGACCCGGCGGGCGGCCTCGATGATCTCTTCCCTGGATTGACCGCGCCTGCGCTCGCGCCGGGCGATGCGAGGCGAGACCTTCACCGGAGCAGAGGCGCGCGCCTTCTTTGCTTTGGGCGATTTCGGAGTGGATTTCGAGGCTTGCCTTGCTCGCGCCATGCACCTGACTCTACCTGGAGAGTAAATTTTTGTCCATGGGACAGTTAATTTGACCGTTGGTAGAAAAAAGATGATATCTCTCTGGAGACACCGCCATGAGCACCATCGATCTTCACAATCCACTTTTCGCGACCTACGCCATTGCCGCTACCATCATGATCCTGAAGGTCTCGAGCATGTCCTGGCTGACGGTCGTGCGCATGATGCAAGTGAAGGGCGGCTTTCGCTCCCCAGAGGATCTCAAGAAGACCCCGCTGAACCCAAACCCGAATCCGAGCCAGATAGGGCCAAACGAGCCCGTGGACCGCATCCGACGCATTCACCTAAACGACCTCGAGAACGTGCCCTTCTTCCTTGTGGCCGGCTTCCTCTACGTCTTGACGCAGCCATCGCTCATGCTGGCGCAGCTCGTGCTCTACGGCTACGTGGGCTCTCGCCTGTTGCATTTCCTGGCCTACCTGAGCGCTCGAACCCACGACACCCGCGCAACGCTGTGGACGATCGGTTCGCTACTACTGATGTTCATGGCCGCGCGCACGCTGGTCTTTGCGCTGGGGGCCTAGTGGATCGCCTCGAAGCCTGGCGCTACTGGCAGTAGAAGAAGTTGTAGTCGGCAGAGAACTGGCAGGAGCCTGCGCTACAGGTGTCGGGCGTGACCGGGATGCATAGCTCGACGGTGGTCAGGTTGCCCATCTGGGTACAGGCAGCCTCGCATTGCACTGGCTTGAGCTCGCCACCGTTGTCGAAGTGAGTGCAGCAAGAATTGCCGACGCCGCAGTCGCTTGGATCGTCACATGGCATGGCGACCTGCATGTTGGCGCATCCGCCTGCGATGGGCGCGCATTGGCCACCCGGGCCGGTTTCATCATGGCAGCAACGCTGCGTAGCCTGGTCGCAGGTATCACTTCCACAGCGAATGCCGAGCGCAGAGGCATTGGGGACGCATTCGATGACGATGTCGATGACATTGGCACTGGCGACGGTGCCGCTGCCATTGCTGAGGGTGCAGGCAGTGTCGAGAGGCTCTTGCGTGACCAGCACCTCGTAGGGCGCACCGTCTTCGAGTTGCATGGCAAACACGAAGTCGCCTGATTGTGTAATCGACAAGCTGTCGCCACCGAGGTTGCTGATTTCGAGGGTGCCCGGGCCGAGCGTGGCGGTGCCGCCTATGGAGAAGGAGGTCGGAGGCGTGCAGGTCAATGTCTCCGGCGAGCAAAGCAATGGCGCTACGCAGGCGGTATCGACGCAGGAGGCGGCATCGGGGCTGTCGACGACATCGCCATCCTGTGCTTGTAGATCATCACGCGCGTCGAAACCGATTCTGCATCCTGTGACGAACAGGAGTGCAGCTACAACAAACCGCATCTGATTATTGTAGCGGCGCGCGCTTCCAATATGCACGCATCGCGAAAGGCGCGGCGCTGGTTCGGAGCAAGCTCG
>JAHEAK010000268.1 GCA_024642805.1 Kofleriaceae bacterium
CTGAGTCATCTCGGCTTGTGTCCAACCAACATCATCTGCAGCGTGCGCGGAGAGATCAAGGTGACCGACTTTGGCTTCTTACCTGCCAGGCTTCCGCGCCACCCGGCTGACGATCCCACGCTCTTGCCGCGCCTGTACTACCTGGCGCCCGAACAGCTCGAGGGCCAGGCCACCTCGCAGGCTTCCGACGTCTACCAGCTGGGCGTCATTGCCTACCAATTGATGACCGGCAAGCGGCCCTATCCGCACACCAAGGCAGCCGAGTTGAGTCAGGCAATGTGCACCGAGGCGCCTCCCAACTCGGGCCTCGACAAGGCATTCGACAAGGTCTTGCGCCGCGCCATGGCCAAATCTCCGTATGAGAGGTTTTCTGATGCAGCTGCCATGGCCGATGCGCTGGAGGCTGCTCTGCGCAGTGCGCCTGCACCGGGATCCCTCGCCGACGCCGGCAAGGCGGTGAGCAAGAGACAGGCGAGCTTGCAAGCCTCGCGCGACACACAGTCCTCTGGCGCCTTTAGTTTTGCGATGCCGGCGCCCCCGCTCGGCGCCGCAGGCAAAGCTCTCCCTACCCAAGGCGATCGCCTTGGTGCCAAGCTCTCGACGATCCCGAGCATCTTGCAGCGCGCGGACACGCCGCCGCCGCCCTTTGCCAGCGACACGGAAATCACCAACGAGAAGCCTGGTCGCGCCGCCAGCTTCTCCGACATGGCGACGATTCCCGAGCACGAGCTCATCGAAGACCTGCCGGCTCTGAGCGAGGACATTGCCCTGGGAGCTGCCGGCTCGACTGAGCACGCCAGCCGCGGTCAGTTCATTGGTGGCGAGCGCATCGGGGAAGGCCCGAGCGCCATCACCGGCCAAGGCCCAGCTCGAGACGATGGGCCCGAGGACGAGGCCGAGACCCTGATCCGCATGGATGTTGCTCGCGGGCAATCGCAGGACGAGAGCGAGACCATGGTCCAGGATGGCGACCAGGATCACGATCACGACCAGGAGCGCGCGGAGGACGAAGACGAGGAGGAGACCCGATCGGCGCCCAAGACGCCCAGCCCGCCTGGCACCGGGCCTTTGCGCGGTCCCACGGATCTTGCCTTCGACCCGAGCGCCTTTGACGATCTAGAGGGCATGGAGGAGGAGGTCTCCGAGCTTCTGCAGCTGCCCGAGGGAGCTCCTCTGCCGGTCGAGGTGCCGCATCTTTCGACTCTGGGATCCGGTCCCAACGTGCAGGCCCCGCGCGGAACGCCTCGCGAGATACCGGTTCCGCAGGCGCAGCATCTACCGCCGCCTGGCACGGTTCCCGAGCTTCCCAAGGCTCGGCGTGGCGGGCGCGCTCCGCTTGTGGCCTTGCTCGGAGTTGGTCTCGTCGCCGCCGGGCTCTTGGCCTACGGCCTCCTGGATGGCGAGGAGAGCAAACCCGCTGGCAAAGT
The DNA here is from genome assembly GCA_024642805.1 of Kofleriaceae bacterium. Lineage (GTDB taxonomy): Bacteria > Myxococcota_A > Polyangia > Haliangiales > Haliangiaceae > NORP324. Next base: position 1,428 of record JAHEAK010000268.1, read on the forward strand.
TGCGGCCGTCGTGAAACGCGATGCGGCCACGCCGCCAGACAATCGCGTGCTATCGGAAGAAGTAGGAGATGCAGGCACTGCCGAGACCGCGCGGGACGCTGCGGTGCTCGTCGCGGAGGCAAGCGTGGACGCGGGTACAGCGACAGCAGAGCTGGATGCTGGCTCGACGGTGGTGGCGGTGCCTGGCGATGGCTTTCAGATCAGCAGTCGTCCCCTGGGGGCTCAGATCTACCTGGATGGCACCCTAGTGGGTGTCACGCCCATGGAGCTCGATCCCTCTGACGACAGCCATCGCGTCGCACTGATCTTACCCGGCTACGATCTCTACACCGGTGACATCAAGGGGCAGGGACACTTCCAATTCGATCTGGCCGAGGTTAGCTCGCCGGAAGGACCCTTGGGAATCAAGGTCCGCTGTGTGCCCCGCAACAAGGATCGCTACTATATATTCTTAGATGGCGTACCTGTCGGCCAGCTCTGCCCCTCGGAGCGCATCGGTGTTGACAAGGGCAAACACGAGATCGAGATCTACGATCCCATCACTGACTCGCGGCGCTCGTTCACGGTCGACGCCGAGGACACCAGGCGTTCGCATCGCGTGCTCGTCGATTGATCGAGGCGCCGGCGGGCAGCCACGCAGAGCTTTTCGAGGCTCGGGTGAGCAGCCACCCGCGAATGCAGGCGTCGGCACACGAGTGATCGGGCCGCCACCCGCGAGCTAGCAAAGGGCTTACTTGCGCGGATCGAGGTCGTACTTGCGAATCAACTCGCGCAGGTGCTTGCGGTCGATCTGCGCTTCGCGTGCGGCCGAGCTCAGGTTCATCGAGTGACGCGCCATGAGATCCTCGATGTATTCGCGCTCGAACATCTCGACCAGCTGGCCCTTGGCTTCCTTGAAGGGAAGGTCGGTGCGCACGCCCATGGCCGGGGCCGAGTCGTCGTGCTGCAAGGCATCGTCGAGACTGATGTAGTCGCCATTGGCCAGGAGGCAAGCGCGCTCGATGGCGTTGCGCAGCTCGCGCACGTTTCCGGGCCAGGTGTAGCGCCGGAGGGTCTGCATGTCCTCAGGGGTGATGGCCAGGCGACGATTGCCAGAGAAGCGGTCGATGAAGTACTGAATCAGCGTGGCGATGTCGCTGCCGCGCTCGCGCAAGGGCGGCACGGACACGCGGATCACGGCCAGGCGGTAGTAAAGGTCCTCGCGGAACTTCTTGTCCTGAACCTCTTGGCGCAGATCGCGGTTGGTAGCGGCGACGACCCGCACGTCGATCTTGTCGTAGGTGTTGGAGCCGACCCGCCTGATGGCGCGCTTGTCGAGCACGCGCAGGAGCGAGGGCTGCAGGTCCAGAGCCATCTCGCCGATCTCGTCGAGGAAGATGGTGCCGCCATGCGCTTCGGCGAAGGCGCCCTTGCGATCGCTGACCGCGCCGGTGAACGAACCCTTGAGGTGACCAAAGAGCGCGCTCTCGATCAGCTCACGTGGCACGGAGCCACAGTCGAAGACCACGAAGGGACCGTTCTTGCGGCTCGAGTGGTTGTGAATCTCTTCGGCGATGAGCTCTTTACCGGTGCCGGTCTCGCCTTCGATGAGGCAGGTGGCATCGGTTGGCGAGATATCCGCCATCAACTTGAAGAGCTGGCGAATCTTGGTGTCGCCACCGACCAGCTGACCGAAGCACTGCTCGGCGGAGGGCTCGGGCTCGACGACTTCCTCTTCGGGGAGATACTTGATAACGGTCCGACCGAGCTTGAACTCTGATCCGTGACCAATCTCGATCTCTTTGAAGCGCGAGCCGTGGATGAAGGTGCCGTTGGTGGAGCCCTGATCGATGAGGATCGCTTTGTTGTCCTGCAGGATCGCTTTTAGGTGCCTGCGCGAGACGGTCTTGTCGGTAAGACGCATTTCGCAGTCGGGCGACGAGCCGAAGTAGACTTCCTGATTCTCACGAATAGATGTCGAGTCTCCACGATCAGGCCCGGCAATGGCGAGGAATACCCCGCCCTGGGCCTGCCTGGAGAAGGCGGGCAATTCATCGAGAAGTTGAGTCTTATCACCGCGAGACATAACGAATAAGCTGCGGAGATACTACTACGCGCCACCCATCCATGAACAGCCGCAGTGGAAAGACTTGTGGGAAGGCGCCGGCAAGACTTGTGGGAAGGCGCCGGCAAGACTTGTGGGAAGGCGCCGGCAAGACTTGTGGGAAGGCGCCGGCAAGACGCTGGCAAGGGCTAGACCCGAGCCTTTTCGCGGGCCTCGTCAGCGGGCCTAGCTACTTGCCCTTGCTTGCCGCGGGACCGCTCGTCTCGGGCTCGGCGTCGAGTTGCGGGCCGGTGAGGCCGACGGCGGCGGCCGCGCCAATGCCCAGCAAGAGCAAGAGCGAGAGGAGCATCCAGGTGCGTCGCGCCGGCACCGTGGCCAGGCCCTTACGCCGCTTTGCAGGCGCCTGGGGCGAGCGGGGCTGGGCCACTTCACCCGTAAATTCAGAGGCTTTTCGGCCCGTGCCAGCCACCACCACCACGCCCGTATACTCGTCCGCAGATGTCGCGCTAGGTGCGGGTCTGCCCGCAGGCCGGGCAGGTAGGCTCACGGGCGCCCGGTTGGCGGCTGAACTCGGCGCTTGGAAGCTTTCGCCGCCGAAGCTGTCGAGATCGACCAGGGGCTTGGCGCCTTCATTTTGACCTGCGCCCAGCGCGGCCAGGGAGGTGAGCTCCACGCCTTTGAGATCGCCGAGCAAGGTCAGTGAGGTCTTGGCCCGCTCGCGGCGTCGGTTGGCGGGATTGACGAAGGAGCCGCCGACCGCAAGCACCTCGCCCATGTCGTCATCGGGCTCGTCTTGAAAATCGATTTGCTGGGTGCCCTCTTCGTGATCGTAGAGCTCGGTACCAGCGCCAGGAGTGTTCTCGGCGTCCTCGTCGCGCCAGTGCGTGTGTGAGCCGCAGGCCTGGCGCAGGTGGGTAGCCAGCTCGGGCGCCGACATCATCAGACCGTGGCGGTGGGCGCAGCGCAGCAGGGCTTCTTGAAACTCGGCCGCGGTTTGATAGCGGTGCGCGGGATCGACCGAGAGCGCGCGCAGCATGACCTTGTCGAGCTCGGCGGGTAGACCTGGAACCTTCTTGGAGACCAGGGGAATTGGTCGCGAGTAGAGCTCGTCGGCGGAGGTGGTGATGCCTGCAGCCACGAAGAGTCGCTCGCCGGTGATGATCTCGTAGAGGCACACGGCCATCGAGTACAGATCCGAGCAGGCGTCCATACTCTCGGAGCGCGCCTGCTCCGGCGACATATAGCCAACCTTGCCCTTTACCCGATAGAAGACCGAGTTGTGGGTGGCGGCCTTGGCGATGCCGAAGTCGGTGAGTTTGACCTCGCCGTTGCCAGAAACCAGAATGTTGGAGGGCGAGATGTCGCGGTGGATCAGGCGCAGGTGGTTGCCATCGGTGCCGCGCTTGTTGTGCGCGTAGGCCAGCGCCGACAAGAGCTCGCGGGCGATGTACAAACCAGCGGCGGGTGAGATCTTCTTGCCGCGCTGTTTGGCCTTCTTGAGAAGAGTTCGTAAGTCGGCGCCATCGAGGTACTCCATGACGATGAAGTGCTCTTCACCGGCGGTGACCAGATCGATGGTGTGGACGATGTTGGCGTGATCGAGGGTGGCGGAGAGGCGCGCCTCGCGTAAGAAGAGATCGATGAACTCCGGCTGACGCGTGAACTCGGGCAGAAGCTGCTTGAGCACCACCTGCTTCTCAAAGCCGCCAGCGCCCAGCTTCTTGCCAAGATAGATCGCACCCATGCCACCCTCGGCCAGGTACTCGAGGACGACGTAGCGATCGATAGGCGCGCCTTGCGGGCTTGTAGCCATGGCCGGGCAGTGTAGCAGCAGTGCTCAGGCCGGCGAAAGAAATCACCGCCAGCCGCTAGGGCCTGCGGCAGTCCATCAGTGCCTGGCAGTCATCGCCGGCCTTTTTGGCACACTCGACGTGCTTGTCGACCAGGATTTTGCCTGCGTTGTCGCGCTCGAGGCGAACACAGGCCTCGATGCACTCTTCGAGATCGTAGGGGAAATCCTCGTCGAGCTTGGTCTTGCTCTCCGCGCACTCGGTCTCCTGCCGGCACACGCTTCGGCAGTGTTCGCTCTGCGGGTCGCCGCAGGCCATGGCCGCGGTCGACACGAGGATGAGGGCAATCAAGGCACGCATTAGTCTTTTCGCATCTGCGGATCGAGGGCATCGCGCAGTCCATCGCCAAGGAAGTTGAGGGCAAAGATGGTGATGCCCATGACTATACCAGGGCCGAGCAAGGTCCAGGGCGAGACGATGATTTGCCCAGCGCCTTCGGTCACCAGAGTGCCCCACGAGGCTCTTGGCGCCTGCACGCCCAGACCAAGGAAGGACAAAAAGGCCTCGGTGAGCATCACGCTGGGCAGGCTCAAGGTGCTGTAGACGATGATGGGGCCGAGGGTGTTTGGCACCAGATGCTTGATGAGGATTTGCCTCGGCGTGGCGCCGACGGCTCGTGCGGCCTCGATGAACTCGCGACCACGAAGCGAGAGCACCTGACCGCGCACGATGCGCGCCATGTTGAGCCAGGAGATGGCGCCGATGAGGACGAAGAGCATGATGATGTTGGTCACCTGCAAGACCGACATGATGACGATTACGAAGACCACCGTCGGAAAGGCGTAGAGCACGTCGACGATGCGCATCATGAGGTTGTCGATGCGACCGCCGGCGTAGGCAGAGCTCGCTCCGTAGAAGACGCCGATGGTCAGTGACACCAGGGTGGCGCTCAGACCGGCGGCCAGCGCCCAGCGCCCGCCTTCCATGGTGCGCACCATCATGTCGCGGCCGAGCGGATCGGTACCCATGGGATGGGCAACGCTTGGCGGCGAGGCCAAGAGCTGGCGATCCTGCGAGATGCCGTCGAGGCCAAAGAGTTGGGCGATCCACGGGCCGACGATCGAGAACGCGACGATCAACAGCACCAGGCTGCCACAGAAGACCGCCATTCGATTTTTTCGCAGACGCCGCCAGGCCTGCTGCCAGAGCGAGTTTGCGGGCCGAGCAGAGGGCGCGGCCTTGCGCTCGCTTGGTTTGCCGCTCTGCGCGCCGCCCTGTGCGCTGCCCTGTGCGCTGCCCTGTGCGCGTTCTTGTGTGCCGCTCATTGCCCCTCCCGAATGCGCGGGTCGAGCACCACATAGGCGAGATCGACGGCCAGATTGAGCAGGACCAGGAAGATGGAGTAGAAGACCAGCACGCCGCTGAGCAGAGCGTAGTCGCGTGTGTTGACCGACTCGATGAAGTAGAAGCCGAGACCGGGTATCTGAAAGATCTTCTCCACCACGAAAGAGCCGGTGATGAGGCTGGCGGTGGCGGGACCGAGGAAGGTGACCACCGGCAAGAGGCCGAGCTTGACCGCGTGGCGCGTGACCACTCGCAGCTCGGTGAGGCCCTTGGCCCTGGCGGTGCGAATGTAGTCCTGGCGCAAGACCTCGAGCATGCCCGAGCGGGTCAGGCGAGCGATGATGCCGGTGTAGATGAGCCCGAGGGTCAGCGCCGGTAAGATCATGTAGCTCAGACCGCCCCAGCGCGCCGGCGGCAACCAGCCAAGGCTTATGGAGAAGGCCAGGATCAAGATCG
>JAHEAK010000269.1 GCA_024642805.1 Kofleriaceae bacterium
CGCGCGGCCGTCGACGCACGATGCCGCCGGTGGCCGATCGCGCCGAGCGCGATCGCCTGGCCTCGATGTCGACGGGCTTTGCTCCCGGTCTGGCTAGCGAATCCATCCCTCTGCCCATTCGAGCCAAGCAAGACACGGGAGCACACGCGAGCGTAATTGCCCCCGAGCCAAGCGCACCGGTCGTCATTTCCGCCGACCGCGTTGCCAGTGCCCTGGCGGCCTCGAACGACTCGGGCATGGCGGCGATACCCACCGCTCTCCCGAGCGCGCCCACCGAGCCCTTGCGAGTGCCAGAGCAGGTATCGCCAGCGTCTGCGACTTATTCTGAGGTCCCCGCTGCCAACGAGTGGCCCGCGCCACAGACCGCGCCCGCACCCCATCCCGACGATTGGAATGCCATCGCCCAGGCGGCCGCGAATGTGCCGAGCGTGCCCGACCAGACACCCGCGCCAAGCGCCGCCGTGATGACAAGCCCAGCTGCGGAGAGTCAAGCGCACAGTGCCGCCGTCAACGTCGCCGTCAACGCCGCCGTCAACAAGGGCGAAGCCTCCAATCCCGCATGGCCTCCACCCACGCGCACGACGCCCATTTTCGAGCCCTTCAAGGCACCGGATATCGCCGCCGTGCCCTCGGTTCCCGAGGCCGGTCTCATCGAAGCGATGAAGTACACCATCGCCTTTGCCAAGGCGCGCTGGCAGCGGCGTGGCGCCATTGGTGATTTGCAGGATCAAATCCGCAGAGACACGGGCATTCTCGACGGCATTCTCGGAACACTGGGCAAGCACGCTCGATCGCTCGGCGTGCAGGGCAAAGCCCTCGAACCAGAGAATCGCGCCATCGACGAGGCTGAGGCGCGTCGCAAGACCGCCGATCACGACTGCTCCGAGATCAGCAATCGCCAGGCGGAAGAGAGCAGCAAGTTTGCCGACTCCGAAGCCGAGCGCTTGTCCAAGCTGAGCGATGCCGAAGCCTCCTTGCAGACAGCCCAGGGCGAGCTTGGCGGTCTCGAGGCGCAAAAGCGCTCGTGGCGAGACAAGCGCAAAGCGGTGGAAGCGCGCCAAAAGGGCTATCTGAAGGCCGCCGAGGGCCGCGAGTCGGAAGCTAGCAAAGAAGTGCTTGGCTCCAAGATCGAAGAGCTGCGCACCAGCGCCGAGTCGCTGCGCCGTGATGCCGCGGGCCTTGACCAGGAGCGTCAGGACATCGAGCGCCGCATCGACGCCCTCGAGCGCCCCATTGAGCAAATCTCATCGCGTGTCGACGCTCTCAAGTCAGACGTCGACGCCGCCAAGCGCGCACTCAACGACCTGCGCGAAGGGCATCGCCACCGCATCGCCGAGCTCGAAGCGGAACAAGGGCGCACCTCTCGCGAGCTGGCCCAGGCGGAGGCCGAGATTCAACGGCGCCTGGTCACCCTGGGCACCCTGGTCAATCTCAATCGCATCGAGCGACCCGAGTTTCGCGAGCTCTACGAGCAAATCGACACCCTGCGGGGCTCCATCGGCGCGCGCTCCAATGAGATCGACAAGCTCTCCGCTGAGCGTGAGGCCTACGACAAGGCCTCGCTTATCCGCGGGGCCTCGGTTCTCGGCGGAATATTCCTACTTTTTCTTAGCCTGCTGGCCATCATTCTGGCCATCAGCTGAGCCGGGCTGCGCAGGCTGCTCGGGTTGCGCAGGCTGCCCTGTCTCCGCAGCCAGCCCCTTGCGCATCAGCAGAATGTAGGACTTCGGATCGCGTCGAATCAGAATGACCTTGTCGGCGCGAGCCTCGCGCAGCAAGGGATACCAGGCCTCGCCCTGCAAGAGCTTGTCGCCCTCGACAAGCTCAGGCACGTAGAGGTCGATTTCGACGTAGCCCGGTTCGCGGGCGGCCAGCTCCGGGGCGTAGGACCAGGCCTCAAGGCCTTGGTAGGGGAAGAGGTTGTTGTGCGTGGCGCCGCCGTAGACCAGGACCATCTTGTCCTGGGCGGTGTGGGCAAGCGCGGCGCTGGCGCTCTGGCCGAGCTTGGCACTGACGCTGGTGAGCAGCGCGTCGGTGTCGAGTCCATCCTTGCCGAGCAGTGCCGCATATTCCTCACAGCTAAAGGCCAGCACATGACTTGCGGTGCCGAAGGACTGCGCTTTGCGCAAGAGCATCTGCATTTCGTTTTCGGTCTCGGGTGGTCGCTCGATCGCTTTCTCAACGGTGCGGGTTACTTCTTTGCCCTTCTTGCCGCAGCTCGGATCCACGCTCCAGGTCTCGAGCACCAGGTGCGCGCTATGCGGTCCGACGACATCGAAAATCTCGGAGGCGAAGCGCTGCAGTGCGGAGCGAACCGGCGCCGAGCCATTGAGCTTGTGGAACTCGCCAAAGCCGAGCACGCGCGGATGGCTCTTGACGATCTCGGCCACGGCATCGGCGGCGGAGTCAAAGAGGCGCGCATCCTCGCCATAGCCTAGATCGCCGCCAGCGGCGGGCGCGGCATCGTCCTGCGTGGCGAGCTCAGCCTTTTCGGTGGCGGCTGGAGCGCGCTCCGCTGAGTCACCTTCTCCGCGTTTTGAGCAGCCGTACGATCCAAAGAGGAGGAGCAAAAGCAAGGCAAAATAGGGCACCGATCCAGTGTAGATCAGCTGAGGCCCGGTGCTCACTTCCAGGATGCGCCGAGCGGCGCCAAAGTTTCGAGGAATCGGCTTGTCAGAATGTGCCCCTGCTTTGCAAGATAGGGGGCATGAACGCCACCGTAGGGGCTGATGTAGAGTCGATTTGTCGCAAGTGTGGCGATGTCTGGCACGTGATCGTCGCGATGATCGAGGGCGACATCGCCAAGGTGCAGTGCAAGCAGTGCAACGGCCTGCACAAGTTCCGCGAGCCGGGCAGCGAAGGCGCCGCCAAGACCACCACGGTCAAAGCCAAGCGCAAGACGCCGACCGCCGCCGAGAAGAAGGCCGCGGCTTCGACCAAGCCAAAAGGCCATGCGACGATCGAGCCTGACCTCAGCAAGCCGACCAAGCCCTACAAATTTAGCGATAGCTTCGCGGCTGGCGAGCGCATCGATCACAAGAAGTTTGGCACTGGCGTCATCGAAGACATTCTCGATGGCGGCAAGATGGAAGTGTTCTTCCCCGATGGTCGGCGCGTGTTGGCCTTTGCCAAGAGCGAGCCGACGCTCAACACGCTCAAAGAAGCGCGCCCCGCCTGGCTCGACGATCTCAAGCAGGCCAAAGTCGAAGAGTAGCTAGCGCTTCGGCAGGCACGGGCTCCGCAGGGCGCTCAGTGATCGTGCCGATGATCCAAGGCGCTCAGTGATCGTGCCGATGATGCAGGTCGGGTAGGTGCTCATGGGCATGCTGCATCGGCTCGTGGCTGTGCTCGTGGCTGTGTCGGAGGGACGCATCGGCCTGGCCTTCGTGGTGCTCGTGATGACCGTCGTCGTGGCTGTGGCTGTGACTGTGGGTTAGCGGCTCGTGGCTGTGTTCGTGTGCATGCGAAGCGCTCAGGAGTAGCACCAGACCGGCGAGCATGATGCCGGCGGCCAGGAGTTGCTCCCACAGCAAAGGCTCGCCGAGCGCGATCCACGCGTAGGCCAGCCCGATGAAGGGCGCCGTGGAAAACAAGATCTGTGAGCGCGTTGCTCCGAGCTGTTGTGCGCCGTGGATGTAGAGCATGATCGAGATGCCGTAGCACGCGGCGCCGATGGCAAGGGCATGCAAGACCACAAGCGCCCCGGCAAGCCCAGCCTCGCCGAGCACGAGGGCGAGCGTCAGGTTGAGGGTGCCAGCGACCAGACCTTTGACGAGAGTGAGCTGCGCGGGTGTGAGACCGTCGATGAGGGCCGTCAGGCTGTTGTCCAAGCCCCAACACACGCAGGCCCCGGCGATCAGCAAGGCAGGCGCGAGGTTGTCACCAAAGCGCGCGCCGGTGAGCAGGGTGCTGGCCACCAAGATGCACAGCACCGCCACCCAGGTGCGCCGACCGACCTCCTCTCGGAAGAAAGCGGCTCCGAGCACAGCCGTGGCGACCGTCTCGAGGTTGAGCCAGAGCGAGACCGAACCGGCAGGTGCTCGCGAGAGACCGGCCAGCAAGAGCACTGGGCCGAGGATGCCGCCAAAGACAATCGCGCCAGCAACGACCGCCAGTTGTTTGCCAGCAGCACGACGCGCGCGCGAACCGCCAGCTCGGCTCAGGGGTGCGACAGCCAACGCCGCGCCGAGATACAGCAGACCCGCCAGCTGCAGCTCACCCAGATCGGCGACCAGCGACTTGCAGAGCGCAGGCGCCAGACCGAAGAGCAATGCTGAACTCAAGCAGTAGAGCGCTGGTCGAATCATCCCGTCCATAAAGAGAGTCTCAGGAGATGGCCAGCGCCGCAAGCGCAAGCGCAGGAGCCCTGCTAGCATGAACTGGCTGTGCCCTTGCCACTAGAACGAGTTGAGCAGCGCCTCATGGGACGGCAAGTCAAGGTATTGCCATCCGAGAAGCGAGCTGCCGTGGCCGCTCTGCTGCGCTATGACCAGCCGAATCGGCCCAGCGTCTTGCTCATGCGCAGAGCCGAGAGCCCGGGTGATCGCTGGTCGGGACACATCAGCTTTCCGGGCGGCAAAGAAGAAGCGCAAGATCAGACCTTGCTCGACACCGCCGTGCGCGAGACTCGCGAAGAACTGGGCGTTGAGCTTCAGCAATGCAGTCGCTTTCTCGGTCCACTCGATCCCGTGCACGCCATGTCGAAGGGACAGGTCTTGCAAACCGTCATCTGGCCCTTCGTCTTCGTGCAAACCCAGGCACCCGACTTGCGCTTGGGGGAAGAGGCCGCGCATGCCTTCTGGCTACCACTGGCGCAAGCGCTCAGCGGCGCCCTCGATTCGAACTACATCTACGATCCACAGGGCGCGCAGATATCGCTGCCTTGTTGGCGCTATCAAGGAGAGGTGATCTGGGGGCTGACCTTCAAAATGCTTCAGTCGCTGCTCGCTCTCGTGCGCGACGACTCTCGTGAGTAGAATGGTCGAGCTTTGGATAACGCCTCTCTTACGATAAGTCTCGCGATGGTGGCCGGCGTGCTCGCGCAGGCCATCGCGCACCACCTGCGGGTACCGGGCATCATCGTGCTCTTGGCTGCCGGCGTTGCGCTCGGTCCCGATGCCGCCAACCTGGTGCGACCGGAGGCCATGGGCACCGGGCTACAAGCCTTCGTTGGTTTCGCAGTCGCCATCATCCTCTTCGAGGGTGGCATGCAGATGAACCTCAAGCGCCTGGCCAAGCAGGCGGTTCCGATTCGTCGCCTGGTCACGGTCGGTGCATTGGTTACGACCATCGGCGGCGCGCTGGCGGCCAAGCTCGCGCTGGGTTGGTCATGGAGTCTCTCGGTTCTCTTTGGCACGCTGGTCATCGTCACGGGACCGACCGTCATCACCCCGCTCCTGCGTCGCTTCAACATCAATCGCGACACCGCCACCATCTTGGAGGCCGAGGGCATCTTCATTGACGCGGTGGGCGCCACGGTTGCTGTCGTCGCGCTCGAGGTCTCGTTGGTCGGCACGACCGCATCGGCCGCGGCTGGCGTCTTTGCGGTCATCTTGCGCATCGGCGTTGGCGCCGCCATCGGCATCGCCTCGGGCGCCTTCTTGGCGCTGCTCATTCGCTGGCGCAACGTCGTGCCCGATGGCCTGGAGAACATTCTCTCGCTGGCCGTTGCCATCGCAAGCTTCCAGATCGCCAACAGCCTGGTGCACGAGAGCGGCATCACCGCTGCCATCGTCGCCGGCATGGTCATCTCCAACACGCACAGTCATGCCTTCGACGAGATCGTCGAGTTCAAAGAGCAGCTCACCTCCTTTTCGATCGCAACCCTCTTTGTCTTGCTTGCCGCTGACGTTCGACTCGAGACCGTGACGGCGATCGCCCGACCTGGCTTCGTGGCCGTCGCGATCCTGATGTTCGTGGTGCGGCCCATGTCAGTACTCGCCTCCACCTGGCGAACGGAACTGAGCTGGCAACAGAAAGTCTTCCTCTCGTGGCTAGCGCCGCGCGGTATCGTCGCCGCCGCCGTCGCCTCCCTCTTTGCCGTCGAGCTCAACACCCATGGTGTTAGCGGCGGCGTCGACATGCGCGCGCTAGTTTTCCTGGTCATCGCCACCACCGTGACGCTGCAGGGCCTCACCGGTGGCCTCCTGGCCCGCGTGCTCGGGCTCGCTCGACGCACCAACCACGGCTATCTCATCTTGGGTGCCAATCCACTGGCCCGGCGCGTTGGCAAGGAACTGGCCGGCAAAGAGCCGGTGGTTCTCATTGATTCCAACGAAGAGAACTGCACGGCCGCCAAGGCGGAGGGCTTCGAAGTCATCTACGGCAACGGCCTCGAACATCGCACAATGCTGCGCGGGCAGATTGCGTCGCGGCGAGCGACCATCGCACTGACCCCAAATGAGACAGTAAATTTCTTATACGCAAAGCGAGTTCACGAACACTCTCGCAAGACGGTGACCTTCGTGGCTCTAGAGTCGGAGGCGCACGGTGTCACCACCGAAATGGTCGACCTATTGCCCGCCAAGGTGCTCTTTGGCGGAGAGCGTCACCTCAGCATGTGGCTCGACTTGATTGTCAGTAAAACTCTGAGCGAAGAGACCTGGGAGCTGGGCTTTCCGGCCGAAGAGGTCGATTTTTCAACGGCTCCAGCAAACGCGATGCTGCCCTTGGTCGCACGTCGCGGTGACAAACGCTCGCTTATTAACCACCAACAGAGCCTTCAGAAGCACGATCTCATATCCATTCTGATTCGGCCCGAGCAGCGCACGGATGCCTACAGTTGGTTGCGCAATGCCGGCTTCGTTCCTGCCGACACTACAAAAAAAGAACGAGTGAGTTCGGTCTAGACACCTGACCAATTCCCGTCCTGCTATTCTGTTGGACGTGTTGAGTGTTGGGATGAAGGCGGCCATAGCGGAAGTGCAGGAACTCTTGGGGGAGAGCTGCCTGTCAGTGTTGGCGCATAGCCCCGGGGCTGTCTGGGTGCTGAACGCGGCGGGCGAGGTGCTCTACTTCAACCATGCTGCCACCGTGCCCGTGGAGCTCGTTGGG
>JAHEAK010000270.1 GCA_024642805.1 Kofleriaceae bacterium
TCGTGGCCGCCTTGGCGCTGCCGGATTTGGCGCTGCCGGTGGCGTTGGCGGCCTTGGCGCTGCCGGCCTTGGCGCTGCCGGCCCTGGCGCTGCCGGCCCTGGCGCTGCCGGTGGCCTTGCTGGCGCCTTTGCTCGCGGCCGCCTTGGTGGTCTTGCTGGCAGTGGCCTTGCTGGCGCTGGCTTTGGCGGCGCTCGCCTTGCTAGTAGGCTTCTTGTCGCTGGCCTTCTTGGTGCCGGCGGATATCTTGGCGGCGGCCGAGACCTTGGTGGTGACAATCTTCTTGGCAGCCGCCTTTGCTTTTGGGGCGGCCTTGCTGCTGGCCTTGCTGGGGGCTGACTTCTTCACGGCCCTGGCCTTGGCAACAGCCTTTTGGGTGCTTGCACCGCTGCGTTCGGCCTTCGTCGTCTCGCTCGCTTTCGCGCTCGAGGCCTTACGCTTCGCAGCGCTCGACCCATTGGCGGTCGACTTGCTGGAGCCCTTGCTCTTCGCTGTAGCCATAATTTCTCGGATGTTCGTCGTGATCGGGGCCAGGGCGAGGCCTGCACCGGCGGCGCAGGCCCGACCAACAAGGCGCTAACTAACAGAAAACTCTAGGTGGCGGGCTCTCCGGCTAGGGAGAAGGGACCCGCCGTCCCCTGAGGCCAATCGAGTCTGGCTCGTCGTAAAACGGGCGCGTCGGTCGATACGGCGACGGAATGGATATCACCATAGCACGTAGATTCCTATGGCTACCCGCATCTTTCTTGGGGCGGGCGATCTCGAAGGATGTTCCTGAAATGTTGGGCCTTTGCATCGACTCTCAGACTTTATCCACCCAGCGGCCGGTGGGATGCTCTGGGCATGGACCCGCGTCTTGTGCCGGAAGCTGAAAACCGACTGGCGGCCTTCAACGACGAGAGGGCCTCGATCGTCGACCAGGTCAGTCGGCGCGTCATCGATGCCCACGTGAGCCAGGCCAAGCTCAGCACCGAGCACTCGCTCGAGTATGTGCTCAACGAGGTCGCATTCTCCGAGATGCGTCGTCTCGAAGGAGGCGGGCGGCAGACCAAGCAATTCCTGCGATGGCACGATCTGGCCCACAAGCTCGGCAGCATGTCGGAGTTTGAAAAGCACCGCGAGCTATCCTCGATCGTTCGCTTTCACGCCCAGGACATTGCCGGCAACTTCAATCCGAAGGTCTATCGCTTTGCCAAGGATGTCTTGCCGCCGGCTCTGTCCTTCCTGCTAAATCCGATTTCGGGCTTTCGCGAGGGCGTCAAGGCCCTCGGATCGATGGCCGCCCAGATACGCATCGAAGGTGAGCTCGAGGCGGTGCGCGCCTGTTGCTCGCGGGGAACCCTGGTGCTCACGCCCACACACAGCTCCAACCTCGACTCGATCGTTCTTGGCTTCGCTCTGCAGCGCTCACTCTTGCCGCCGGTGACCTACGGCGCCGGCAAGAATCTCTTCTCCAATTCGTTCATGAGCTACTTCATGCACAATTTGGGCGCCTATCGTGTCGACCGCCGACTCGGCTTCTCTTTGTACAAGGAGGTACTCAAGGAGTACTCGACCGTCTTGCTCGAGCGCGGCTATCACTCGCTCTTCTTCCCTGGCGGCACGCGAGCTCGCTCCAATATGGTTGAGACCAAGCTCAAGCTCGGCCTGCTCGGTACCACGGCGACCGCCATGGTCAATTCCTTGAAGGCGGGAGACAGCAAGCGACGCATCTACGTCGTTCCTGTCACCATCAACTATCGCCTGGTGCTCGAGGCCGAGACGCTCATCGAGGACTATCTCGCGGAGACCGGCAAGGCGCGCTACATCATCGAGGATGACGAGTTCTCGCGCCTCGGTAAGATCTTCGAGTTCGCGCGCAAGACGCTCGCGCACGAGGGAGCCGCCGTGGTGCGCTTTGGTCGGCCCCTGGATCCATGCGGCAACGAGGTCGACGACGCCGGCGAGTCCATGGACGCACAGGGTCGCAGGGTGGCTCCCGATGGCTACGTGCGGGATTGCGAAGCGGAGGTCACCAGCGATGCGCAGCGCGACTCGGTGTACACGCGCATGCTCGGGCACAAGCTCGCCGCCGCGTACCATCGAGATACCTTGCTCATGAGCACGCATCTGGTCGCACGTGCCGCCCTGGAGGTCGCGCGGGCACGGACGGGCATTCGCGATATCCTGCGCCTCATGCGCCTGTCGGAATCGGCCCTGGCTCTGCCGCTCTCCGAGCTGTGCGAGGCGGTCGACAAGTTGCGAGCGGTGATCCTTGCCAACCCGGCGCACGGCATCGTGCAGGACTCTTTGGTGCCGATGTCGGCGCGCAGCATCGTCGATCAGGCGATTCACTTCTTCAGCACCTATCACACCAAGCAAACGCTCTATCGCAGCGGTGAGCATGTGCGGATCGGCTCGATGAAGCTCCTCTATTACTATCAGAATCGAACAGCTCATATTCAGTACGGCAAGGAGCGTGCACAATGAGCGCCCGCGCAGAAACGGTCGGCATCGTCGGCGCTGGGCCCTTTGGCCTGTCGCTTGCGGCGTTACTGGGTCGGGCAGGTCGCGACGTCCTGCTCTGGTCACGCAGCGAAGAAGTCGTGGCGGATGTCAGTGCTGGGCGGCTCAGTCAGCGCATGCCCGAGCTGCAGATGCCTCTGTGCGTGGGCGCGGTCTCCGACGTTCACGAGTTTGCTCGGCGCGTTCGCTTTATCGTCGTGGCCGTGGGCTCGGAATCGGTGCGGCGTCGCATGCATGCGCTCGGAGAAGCCGTGGACGGCTCGCATATCGCGGTACATGCCATCGGAGCCTTTTCTGCTCCACACGATCACAGGGTGTCGACCGTCATCTCCGAAGAGACTGCCATCTTGCGCACGGGCGTCATCGCCGGGCCATCGATGCCAGCGGACCTGGCGGCCGGGCGCGCGACCTCGCTCTTGTGCGCCTCGGCTTTTGACGAGGTCACGCAAGAATGTCGACGACTGATCGGCGTGCCTCAGATCATGCGCCTGTACCGATCGCGAGACATCGTCGGTGCCGAGTTGGCCTCGGCGCTTTCAGGGGCCTACACCATAGCCGTGGGTCTTGCCGACGGTTTGGGAGTAGGCATCGGCATCCGCTCGGTGCTCATCACGCGAGCGGCGTCGGAAATGGCCCGTCTGGGCCAGGCCGCAGGGGCGGAGACCAAGACCTTCTTCGGGCTGGCCGGGCTTGGCAACTTGCTGGTGCGCTCCTCGGTGCAGGACGAGCACGCATCGCCAAGCTACCGACTCGGCCTCGCTATCGCTCAGGGCGAGGAGTTTACCGGCGAGAACGAAGGCGCACGGGCCGCCCACGCCGGTCACCGCATGGCGCGCGCTCTGGGCGTCAAGCTGCCTGTACTCGAGACCATCTCGCGCATCCTCAACGGCGAGCTTGCCGTCAGCGAGGCCGCTGAGCGCATCCTCTTGACGGTGACCGAAGAGGAGTAATCGGGCGCTGGCCGAGCCTGGCCAGTCGACCGCTCAGTCACCTGGCCAGCCGACCGCTCAGTCGCGAATGAAGATGACCAGGTTGTTGGCCACCGAATCGTGGGCCGCCTGGTTCATCAGCCGCCAGATGTGCCGCAGCTGGGCGTCCTTCATCTCGATGGCGTCGTCTTCGTCGTCGAGGAAGGGATCATCGTCTTCATCCTCGTCTTCCTCTTCCTCGTCCTCGAAGTCCTCTTCCTCGTCGTCATTGGGGACTAGCTCCGAGTCGTCCTGATCCTCGATGAAGAAGTCTTCACGCAAGCTCTCCAGCACGCTCTGCAGCGCAATGGTCGAGCCGATGCGATAGTCAGAGACCGTGAGTACTTCTTCGAAGTCGACGGGCACGTAAATGTCGGCGTCGAGCTCGTTGGCTTCAAGGCGATCGCGGAAGTCGACGAAGAGGTCGTCGTCAATGTTGCCGTCGATGACCTGATGATCTTCGTTGCTCTCGAGGTCGACGTCGTCACTGGACTCGCCGCGGATGGCGCGAGTCACGGCAGCGACAGAGGCTTCGTCTAGGTAGGCACTGAGTTGGGCGATTTCGATACTTGCCATTGGACCAGCCATACCCTAAGACACTGCCAGGGGGTCGTCAAAGTGCTTTGCTGCTTTTGCCGGGCCCGATTGTTGGGGTGCTAGGATGCGGGCATGGTCACGGGGCACAGCAGTCCAGGGCAGAGGCTCATCGAAGAGGGGCGGGCGCAGATGGCCCGCGATCTGGCGAGCGGTGTCGCGGGCGTCGAGGCGTGCCGATCGCTCTCGCGGGTCTATGACATGCTGGTTCAGGAGCTGTGGTCGGCAGCCATGTTGCTGCACCCGGAGGCCAGCGAGTGCGGCTTTGCACTGATAGCGCTCGGCGGCTGGGGGCGAGAAGAGATTTGCCCCTATTCGGATATCGACTTCGTTCTCCTGGCCGAACCCAAGCATGCGGCCCTTGCGCAAGAGTTCGCTGACAAGATTCTGTATCCGCTCTGGGACGCCAAGGCCAAGGTCGGCCACGCGCTGCGCTCGGTAGCCGACGCCGCGCGCTTGGCCCGCGAGGATTTGCCGACGGCCACGTCGCTGCTCGACGGTCGCCTCGTGGTTGGTGATGCCAGCAGCTTCGAACGTCTGGTCAGCGCGACTCGACAGATGGTTGCGCCGGGTGGCAACGCCAATGCCTTCGTGCAGGAGCTGCGCAACGAGCGAGAGCGGCGCTACGAGCGTTTCGGCGATTCGCTCTACCTCCTCGAGCCGAACATCAAGCAGGGCATTGGTGGCCTGCGTGACTTCGCGACCGCGCACTGGGCCGCACGCGCGCGCTGGTCGGTTGCCTCCTTAGCTGACCTTGTCGCCCTCGGCGAACTGACCAAGCGACAGGCCGAAGTCATGACCAGCGGGCTGGATTTCTTGCTGAGCCTGCGCTGTCTCGTGCAGCTGGAGGCAGGCCGTGCAACCGATCAGCTCAGCTTCGAGATTCAGGAGCGCGTTGGCCCGACGCTCTTCCCACACGCCGTAGCCCCGGTTGGCAAGATCGTGCCGGCCGTCGCGCCTGCGGTCGAAGATCTGATGCGCAAGTACTACCTCACCGGGCGTGGCATCGAACGCGTCACCAATCGCGTCGTGGAAAGTGCCACCGTGCCCGAGCGCCGCAAGCCGCGCATCCACAAGATCGATCGCAGCTTCTTGACCTGGAATGGCAAGCTCGCGGTCACCGACCCAAAGGTCTTTCGAGAGCAGCCAGCCGAGATGCTGCGCTACTTCCGCGTGGCTCGTCAGGAGAACTTGCCGCTCTACGGCCACACTAAGGAGCTCATCGAGGCGCAGGTAGCTGAGACCGGGCATCTGCTGGCCGGTCACCCGCAGGCCGCACGACTCTTTCTGGATGCCCTGGTCGATGTCGAAGACGCGCGTCCACTCTCGCTTCTACGCGAGATGCACGTCGTCGGCCTCTTGGCTGCGGTCATGCCCGACTTTGGGCCGTGCACAGGTCGCGTGCAGCACGATTTGTATCACGTCTACACCGTCGACCATCACCAGCTCTTCGCCGTCGAGTTGCTCAAGCGCACGGCGCGCGGCGAGCTCGACGTGGAGGGTAGCGTGGCTATGCAGGCCTATCGCGAGCTCACCAATGTGGAGACCCTCTACCTGGGAACACTGCTGCACGACGTTGGCAAGCCGCTCGGTGCGGGGCATGCCGAGAATGGCGCGCGCGTCGCTAGTGAGATTGCCAAGTCCTTGGGCATGAGCGAGCAGGAGGTCGCCATGGTCGATTTTCTGGTTCGACAGCACCTGACCATGTCTCATGTTTCGCAGCGTCGCGACCTGAGCGATCCGGATGTCATCAGTAAGTTCGCCGCCAAGGTGGGCGATGCCCAGGCTCTCCGTCAGCTCTTCTTGTTGACCCGCTGTGACACGGCCATGACCAGTCCCGGTAATTTGAGTGCGTGGAAGGATCAACTGCTCTCGGAGCTGTACTTGCGAACCCTGGCCCGTTTGCAAGGCAGCGCGCAGATGGACAACGAGCAGGCCCTGCACCGACGACAGGCCAGGCAGCGGGCGGTGGAAATCGTCTCGCGGCAAGGCAAAGATTTGCAGCGGGCGGCCAGCGCGGAGACGATCATCGATCGCCTGGACCCAAGTTTCGTCAATTCACTCAGTGCCAGGCAGCTGGCGCGCGCCATCGAGTGTCTCTTGCGCCGAGTGCAAGAAGGTCATCGCATCGCCATTTCCGCGCGGGTGCTTAAGGCTCGCGGGCAGACCGAGCTCATCAGCGTGGCCGAGGACTCCAAGGCGCTGCTCTCGCACGTCTGTGGTGTGTTGTCCGCGCATCGAGTCGTCATCGACAACGCCTCGATCACCTCACTCGATTCGCCCTATGGGCCGCTCGCCATGCAGGTCTTCTTCGTGCGCAACGATTCCGACTTGCCGATCGATGCCGACGATAGGCGCTGGACGCGCGTGGAGTCTGATTTGCGCAAGCTTCTCGAGCAGCCCGATCGCAAGGCCTTCGTCGAGCGGCTCCTGGCCAAACGAGAAGACGGAATCTTCTCGCTCAAACCAGCCATCACCAGCAACGACTACACCGAAGTTAAAGTCTTCGATCGCGAGTCCTCGGAGTTCTCCGTCATCGAGGTGCACACCAACGACGACCTGGGACTCTTGTACCGCCTGGCCGGGGTGCTCGCCGATCAGGGGCTGGACATCTATCGCTCGATGATCGGTACCGAGGGCGATCGAGTGGCTGACGTCTTCTACGTGCAACGCAACGGCAGGAAGCTTGACGAAGACGAGTCGATTGCCGTCCACGACGCCCTCATGAAGGCCTTCGGCAGCGCGGCATGAGTGTTGTCGACGCACCCCCGGGGCTCGATTTTGCGGGTCCGGCCGCCGGTGAGTTTAGGTCGCGACCAGGTCCCAGGCGCCTGGCGCGCTTTGCCTTCGCCATGTGCCTCTTGGATACGGCGCTTGCCTTCTCACTGGCGGCCAAGAAGTTCTACCAAGTCGGCACGACCATGCTCTTTGTCGGCTCGCTCTTCTGTCTGAGCATGGCAGCCGTTGGCTTGGCCGTTCGCAGC
>JAHEAK010000271.1 GCA_024642805.1 Kofleriaceae bacterium
GCCCTTCTGCTCAGCCGCGTCGACGTGCAAGCGGGCATTGCCCAGGCACGCTCTGGCGACACTGAATAGCGGTCACTCGACCTCGCCTCGGACATCGACGGATTGGCGCCGATCCCATCTCTATCACACTAATATCATTGGTATATTAGTTGAGGACCCGCATTGTTTCCGGCCCCGCCCTGGGCTATAGAAAGCCGCGCTAAGAGGCTGCAATCAAAGCGGTTCTCCTTGCGCCCCCGGTTCAGCCTTTGCTCCGGGACCCAGTAGCCATCGCAGAGCCCGCGCGCCCTGCTCCAGATCGTCCAGGCGGATTTCATGACCGACACTCTCGAACACAACGTCACCCCAGTAGCCATCGAATCAGAGATGCGCTCGTCCTTCATGGACTACGCAATGAGCGTCATCGTGTCGCGCGCTCTGCCCGACGCACGCGATGGCCTCAAGCCCGTCCACCGCCGCATCCTCTTTGCCCAAAAAGGACTGGCCAACGTCTTCAATCGCCCCTACCTCAAGTGCGCGCGCATCGTCGGCGACGTCATTGGCAAGTACCACCCGCACGGTGATAGCGCCGTGTACGACGCGCTGGTGCGCATGGCTCAAGACTTCTCGATGCGCTACATGCTCATCGACGGCCAGGGCAACTTCGGATCCATCGATGGCGATCCTCCGGCCGCCATGCGTTACACCGAGTGCCGCATGGCGCGACTCGCGTCGGACCTGCTCGCCGATCTCGACAAAGAGACCGTCGATTGGCAGCCGAACTACGACGACAAGGAGCTCGAGCCCAAGGTCCTCCCGACCCGCGTTCCCAACCTGCTCGTCAACGGCTCCTCTGGCATCGCGGTCGGCATGGCGACCAACATTCCGCCACACAACCTCAGCGAGGTCCTCGACGCCACTCTGGCTCTTATCGAGAACCCTGACCTCTCGGGCGACGAGCTCAACCAGATCGTCAAGGGCCCCGACTTCCCCACCGGCGGCATCATTCAGGGCCGCAGCGGCATTCGCCTGGCCCAGGAGACCGGGCGCGGCTCGGTCACGATTCGCGGCAAGGTGCACATCGAAGAGTTCAAGAAGGACCGCCAGGCGATCATCGTCACCGAGGTGCCCTTCATGGTCAACAAGGCCAGCTGGATCGAAAAGACCGCCAGCCTCGTGCGCGAGAAGAAGCTGCAGGGCATCAGCGATATTCGCGACGAGAGCGATCGCAACGGCATCCGCGTGGTCTTCGAGCTCAAGCGTGACGCAAACGATCAGGTGGTGCTCAACAGCCTGTACAAGATGACGCAGTTGCAGAGCAACTTCAGTATCAACACCCTGGCCATCGTGCATGGCCGCCCCAAGCGCCTGAGCTTGCGCGAGTGTCTGGAAGTCTTCATCGAGCACAGGCGCGAAGTCGTCACCCGCCGATCGCTCCACGACCTGCGAGTTGCTCGCGAGCGCCGCGAGATCGTCGAGGGCTTGGGCCTGGCGACCATGCAGATCGATCGCGTCATCGAGATCATCCGCAAGTCGCAAGACACCGATGAAGCCAAGGCCAAACTGATGGTCGAGAAGATGGCCGGACTCGACGGTTTCCTGGAGCGCGCAGGGCGTCCAGAGTCCGAGGTCCTTGCCGCTCGCGAGGCCGGCTTTGTCTATCTTTCCGCACGCCAGGCCCAGGCCATCTTGGACATGCGCCTCGGTCGCCTCACCGGCCTCGAGCGTGAAAAACTCGAAGCCGAGTACCGCGAGCTTTGGGGCCAAACCGATTATCTGGAGGGCCTGCTGGCCGATGAAGGCAAGCTCATGGCTTGCATCATCGACGAGATCAACGAGCTCAAAGCCCAGTACGGCGACGAGCGGCGCACCGAGATCGTCGATGCCGATGGCGAGATTCTCCACGAAGAACTCATCGACGTCGAAGCGATGGTCGTCACCCGAACCCATCTCGGCTACGTCAAGCGCACACCAGTGAGCGAGTACCAGGCGCAAAACCGCGGCGGTCGCGGCATCAAGGGCGCGAGCAGCGGCGGCGACGACGACTTCGTCACCGACCTCTTCGTGGCCTCCACCCACGATTTCGTCTTGCTCTTCACATCTGAAGGGCGCGCCTATCTCAAGAAGGTCTACGAACTGCCAGCAGGCAGCCGAACGGCCAAGGGCAAACCCTTCATCAACGTCGTCGATTTGCAAGATGGCGAGAGCGTGGTTGGTCTCCTGCCCATCCGCGGCAATGAGTTCGAGGGACGCTACGTCTTCATGGCCACCCGCGACGGCACCGTGAAGAAGACGGATGCCACCGCTTTTGACAGCATCCGCTCGAGCGGCATTCGCGCCATCGGCATCAACGAGGGCGACCGACTCGTCGATGTGCGCCTTACCGAGGACAATATGGACGTCATGATCTGCACCAAGAAAGGCATGGCGACCCGCTTCCAGGAGGACCAAGTCCGCCCAATGGGTCGCGACGCGCGCGGCGTGCGTGGCATCAACCTGCGCAAGGGTGACGAGGTCATCGGCATGGTCGCCTTCGCCCGCGATTCCGACGAGTCGCTGGTCACCGTGTGCGAGCGCGGCTTCGGCAAGCGCACCAAGCTCAGCGAGTTCAGCGCCAAGAATCGCGGTGGCCTGGGCATGATCTCGGTCAAGACCTCTAGCCGCAATGGCCCGGTCACGGGTGTGCGCCTGGCCGGCGAGGACGACCACCTCATCCTGATTTCCAACAAAGGAAAACTAATCCGAATGCGCGCCGCCGACATCTCATTGGTAGGACGCAACACGCAGGGCGTTCGCGTCATGCGCCTGGATGAAGATGAAATCGTTACCTCCATCGAGCGTTTGGCGGATGCCGAGGAAGATGAGGAAAAGGATCACGGCCATGCCGCGGTGCCCATGGAGCAGATCGATGGCGACACCGTGCCCGTCGACATGGAGTCAGCGCTTGCCGAAGAGGGCCTCGACGAAGACGAGGACGAAGACGAGGACGAGGACATGGACCGGGACGAGGAAGAGGGCGATGAGCCACTCGACGAGGATGAGGACGAGCAAGGGGACGAGGAGTAGATTCATGGAAACCAAGACCTCAGAAGAACTCTTCAAGCGCGCCTGCGCCGTCATCCCCGGTGGCGTCAACTCGCCCGTGCGCGCGTGCAGCTCTGTGGGAGTGAATCCGCTCTTCATCAGTCACGGCGACGGCTGCTACGTGTACAGCGTGGATGGCGACCGCTTCATCGATCTCATCGGTTCATGGGGGCCACTGATTCTCGGCCACGCCGACACCGACGTGCTCGACGCCATCAAAGAGACCCTTGCCAACGGCACCTCCTTCGGAGCGCCCACGGAGCTCGAGGTCGAGTTCGCCGAGACCCTATGCGCCGCCCTGCCCTCGATGGAGAAGGTGCGCGCCGTCAATTCCGGCACCGAGGCGACCATGAGCGCCGTGCGTCTGGCGCGCGGTTTCACGGGCCGCGACAAGCTCATCAAGATCGACGGCGGTTATCACGGTCACGCCGATTTCCTCTTGGTCGCTGCCGGCTCCGGTGCCGCCACTCTCGGCATTCCCGGCTCGGGCGGCGTGAGCGCCGGCTCGGCACAGGACACCATCCTCGTGCCCTACAACGATCTGGCTGCCATCGAGCGCGTCTTCGAAGAAGTGGGCAGCGAGGTCGCGGCGGTCATCATTGAGCCAATTGCCGGCAACATGGGCGTGGTCGTTCCCTCCGAGGGCTACCTGCAAGGCATCTCGGCGCTGACCAAGAAGCACGGCGCGCTCTTCATCATGGATGAAGTCATGACCAGCTTTCGCGTCGGCTACGGCTGCGCGCAGGGGCTCTACGGCATCAAGCCCGACATCACCTGCCTTGGCAAAATCGTCGGCGGCGGTCTTCCGCTGGCCGCCTTTGGTGGTCGAGCCGATGTCATGGACAAGCTCGCGCCCCTCGGCGGCGTGTACCAGGCTGGCACCCTGAGCGGAAATCCCCTCGCGGTCACGGCGGGCCTCAAGACCCTCGAGCTTTTGCGACGCCCCGGAACCTACGAGCGCCTCGAAGAGCTCGGCGCCATGCTCGAAAAGGGCCTGCGCGAGGCAGCCAGCGCGGCCAGCATTCCCGTCTGTATCAACCGCGTCGGCGCCATGCTGACCCTCTTCTTCCAAAAGGGTCCGGTCAACAACTACGCAGACGCCAAAGCGTCAGACACTGAACGCTTCTCAAAGTACTACCAGGCCATGCGCGAGCGCGGCATCTTCCTGCCGCCAAGCCAATTCGAGGCCATGTTTCTATCGCTTGCCCACGGCTCCGAGGACATCGCGGAGATCGTGCAAGCAGCCCATGAATCTATGGCTTGTTTGTGATTGACCCGCTATAGGTCGCGTGTTACCAGACCCCGGCCTGGGGCCACCCCGGCGGCCAGATAGCCAATACTTACCGAGCAGTTTCGTGATTTCTTCGCCGACACATATTGAGCCTCTGGTTGAGCCTTTGGGTCAGCCCCAGGGTGAGCGATCCGCCGCGGGGCCCACGCGCTCGAAGGATCGCCCGAGTCCCTTCTTCGAAGCGGCAGGCGCGGCCTCAGTCGGCATCGAAATGGCTGTCGCCACCGGCATCGGTTGGGGCATCGGCTACTGGCTCGACAACAAATACGACACGGGGCCCTGGCTCATGCTGGTCGGCCTGCTCTTCGGCGTCGCCGCCGGCTTCAACGGCCTGATTCGCACTGCCAAACAAGTGCACGGTCGCTCGCAGGAGGATCACAGCTAATGGATCCCAAGTCCCTCGAGCGCATCGAGAAGCTCAACTATCTCTTCGCCGCCGCGCTGATCCTCGTGTGCGTGGTGCTCACGCCGCAGCGTGTCGCGCTGGGCGTGACCATCGGCGCGGTCCTCACCTGCGCCAACTTCAGCTTCATTCGCGTGCTCGTGCAGCGAATGCTGGTCGTGCATCCCGACAAGCGCGGGGCCACGGCTTTCTTCTTCGTGCCCAAGATGGCGGGCCTTCTGGTCGCGGCCGCTTTGGCGATTTTCTTCCTTCCGATTTCGGCGATAGGGCTCGGGATCGGGTTTTCAGTTTTTCTTCTGTCGATCATGGTCGAGAGCATTCGCTTCATGACCGGTGCTGCGTTAATTCGCTAGTCATCGCGATTCGAAGGTCCCTTAGATAAGCGGAAAGAAACATGGGCGAGCACGGTTCCTGGACAGACTTCTTACTCGACATCCCTGCCTTTGCAGAGATGTGGGGCAATGCCAATGGTGCGCTGGGTCGCGGATGGAAGGGGCTGATGTTCGGCGACACCCACTTCACCCTGACCCACGTTTTGTGGGCCTTCATCGTCATGCTCATCGTCGTCTACGGCGCGATGAAGTTCAGCGCTGGGGTCAAAAAGAAGAACGGCATGATTCCGCCGCCAAACTTTGGCGCGCGCACCTTCTTCGAAATGGTCACCGATGCCACCTACGGCATGATGGTCCAGGTGATGGGCGAGAAGAGCGCCAAGCGCCACCTGCCCCTCATTGGCTCGTGCGCCTTCTTCATCTTCTTCTCCAACATCATGGCACTCGTGCCCGGCTTCGGCGTGCCCACGACGACGCTGAACACCAATATCGGCATTGCGCTGCTCATCTTCGGTGCCACCCACTACTACGGCGTCAAAGAGCACGGCCTTGCCTACTTCAAGCACTTCGCCGGACCGCTGCCCCTGCTTGCTCCGCTGATGATTCCCATCGAGCTCATCAGCCACATCGCTCGCCCCGCCTCGCTGGCTCTGCGCCTGATGGGCAACATGGCCGCCGACCACAAAGTGGTCTTCACCTTCTTCGCCCTGGTACCCATCTTGGTGCCGGTACCATTCCTCATCTTGGGAACCCTGGTCTGCATCGTTCAGACCCTGGTCTTCTGTCTGCTCTCGATGGTGTACATCTCGATGGCCACCGCTCACGATCACTAACCGCTTCGCTACGAACCAACGCTACCCATCACCGCAACGAACCTTGAGCACCCGCTCACCAACTACGAACGCAAAGGAAAATAATATGACCAGCCGCAAAGCAAAATTTGTTCTCATGATGACGACCAGCCTCATCGTCATGGCCTTCTCTTCCATCGCCTCCGCTCAGGACGCCACCGCAGTCGAAATTGCTAAAATCAGCAACGGCGGATGGATCGCCCTCAGCTGTGGTCTCGCCATTGGCCTCGCCGCTCTCGGTGGCGCTCTCGGTCAAGGCCGCACGGCAGCCGCTGCCCTCGAGGGTATCGCTCGCAACCCAGCTTCGGCTGACCGCATCTTCACGCCTATGATTCTCGGCCTCGCTCTCATCGAGTCCCTCGTGATCTACGCGCTGATTATCGCCTTCCTGCTTCAAGGAAAAATCGGCTAACACAGCCACTGCAATCGTCGTTGGGCTCTCGAGCCTGGCGTCGCTTCAAAGGTTCGTGCACCTCGCATCTTCGGATGCGAGGTTTTTTTTTGCCCGTGATCCGCGACCTGCTGGCCCTAGATCCCCGCGGTGAGGCTGAGCACGAGGCTCAGACTGCGCGGTCCATCAACCAGGTTGCTGCTGCGCGCCTCCGCAGAGACCGACCACTCACCAAAGGCTGGTTGTTCGTAGCCAATGCCACCGTAGGGTCCTAGGTAGCGGCGCTGATTCGAGGGTGGCAGTGGCACGCTGCTCACCGAGAGGATGCCGCCCAAGGTTCCAAAGACGTAGTGTACGTGCTTGCCAACCCGACGACGCGCACGCAGCCCTAGGTCGACCTCGGTTAGGTCCACGGTCTGATCGACGAGCGAAGACTGTGACGCAAAGTAGTAGCCGCGGACCAGTGCCGTCCAGCCGATACCGACGCTCCAACGCGAGTCGCCACTGAGGGGCTGATCGATGCCAGCGTGCAGGCCAAGCAGAAAGCCGGTGCCGTAGGCGTCGCCCAGCTCGCCGAGATTGGAGCGCCCGACGCTGACAATGCCGAAGCGACCAATGGCCTTGCCTTCATCGGCGTGTGCGGAGCTCGCTGCTTGGGCAAGCACTACCGCAAGAGTTAACGCCGCGAGG
>JAHEAK010000272.1 GCA_024642805.1 Kofleriaceae bacterium
CCGACCAGCGCGGCTTCTTCTGCGTCAAAGAGATCGGGGCCGCTTTGACGCTGCGAGCGATGCAACATGAGTTATTCGCTGGCTTTCAAGTCGACGAAGAACACGGCACTCTGCTTCATGCTGTGGGGTGCGATGGTCTTTGACCAGGGTTCGAATCCCTCGCGACCTACCTCGATGGCAAGTGCGGCCTTGTTGGTGTCGACCCGAATAGCCATTCCGGAACTCACCACCTGTTCGCCAATGCGGATGCTGGCGTCCTCTGGGGTCGCAACCACCGTCACGGCCACGGCGGCCTGCTGCACGGATGCGGCGGGCGCAGGTTTGGTCTTTATGTAGTAGGCGGTGCCAAGTGCTGCCACGATGGCTCCCAGGAGAGCGGCCACAAGCCAGGTGCCGGCGCGCGAGCCACCTTCTGCGCCTTGTTGGGCGGCGCCTGCGGAGGCCGTGGGCAGGTCATCGACGTTGGCCGTGAACAAGTGGAGGGAGCGAGCGCCCGCCATACCCTTGGCCTGCAGCTCCATGTCGAAGAGGCCGACCGCTTCCGTGGAGTAGCCGGGGTCGAGGTTAAAGATGAGCTTGGAGACAGATTGCAGCACGCTGATGAGGCCAAGGCCTGCACCGCTCTTCTTCTGCTCGATCTTTGCCGCTTCCGTGCCCACGCGCTTGAGATAGTCGAGGGCCTTGATACGTGTGAGTGAGCCAAAACCGTCGCGCACCGAGATGCCAAAGTAGCGGCCGCTACAGCCGTACTGCACTTCGATGGGGGCGACGTCGGTGAGCTGGGCGAGCTCCTTTTGGGACTTGCCGCGGTACAGCTCCTCGCCGTTGTCGCCAACGGGCGCGTGATAGAGGGCATTCATCATCAGCTCGTCGGCGACCAGCTGCACCCGGTCTCGGACCGGGCCGCGCACGCCGGCCATCTGTGCGTAGCTCATCATGATGTCGATGGCCTTGGTCTTGTCCTCGTAGGACTTGACCAGCATGGTGAATGTGGTCACTCCCCAGGGAAAGTACTTCTGCAGGCCAAAGACATCGCCACGCAAGGCCTTGGTGGCAGACGAGATGAACTCGTCATCATCGAACTGATCGTTGTAACAAAAGAGGCTGGTCGCCTGAGGTGCCTCAAAGAGCTGAATCTTGCGAGCAAGGTTCTGGCCAGTGAGGATGTAGAGAATGCGCCCGGTGAGGGGAATCTTGGCCAGGAAGGCCTGGTCGGGCATCCGGGTTCGCGCGTCGAAGATCGCCAGATTGATCGGCTTTTCCGGTTGCATGTCGCGCTCGTGCTCGACGAATTGAGCCGACGCGCCCGTGGCGGTAGTAAGACGCTTGACCGCACGCTTGAGCACCTTGTCAGGCGTCACGACCATCATGTGATATCGAAGCACGGCGAACCTTTTCTCGGGGTACGACTCGGGAAAGTCTTACTTTTTGGCGACGGCGCTTGCGGCCGGCTTTGGAGCTGTGGAGGGCAGTTTGCTTCGGGCACTGGCCGCGTCTTTGGAGCCGAGCTTCTCGGCAAGTTCCAGACGTTCTTTGACCATCGAGGTCTCTTCGTGATCGGCCTCCAGGGTGCCGATCTCGGCGCTGCGATCTGCAATCTGTTTTTCGAGGCCAGTGATTTCTTCGCGCAAGACACCAATACGGTTGGTGATGCGCTCTTGCTTAGCGCTGGCATCGAGGATGATGGTCGGGATGTCGATGTGCGTCGACTCGAGGGTCTGCTTGACCACGCGCACGACAAGCTCGATGGCGTCGGCGGGCAGCGTGCGCATCAGGGCGATGGCTTCTTCGATGCCGTAGTCTTGATCGATGATCTTGGATTTTGCCGGCGCAGGGCTGCTTGCGGCGGCTTCTTGGGAGGTAGCGGCCGCAGCGGGAGCTTGCGCAGGCGGCGTCTCGTCGGCGCTGGCCTCGGCTTGCTCTGCTGCCGCTTCGGGTGCCGAGCTCAGATCGATTTGTTCGATGGGTGAGTCAAAATCCTCGCCCCGTCGCCCCTTCGCCTTCTTGTCGAATATTCCCATACGAATATCGAAATCCTAGCCCTTCTATGTCCACGCGTCATCCGATGCGGCTGCCAATCTCGTCCTCGCCCGAGGGCCAACCCACACTGCAGTACATTCAGTCTGTGCGGACGCAGCACAAACGAAGGCCTCAAGTCGTCGTACAATTTAGACGGGCTGGCGCGCTAGTGGGGGCGCTTTCCAATGGAGTATGGGGTTCGATACATGATTCAACGAGACACCGACAACTCGCATTTTGCCTTCGCACGCGTCGTGAGCGCTGTGTTCCTAGCGCTTGCGCTCAGCTCATGCGGCCTCTTCGGGGGCGACGACAAGAAGAAGAACGCAGCCGATGGCGGCATCGGTGGTCAGTGTTCGAGCGCCGATGATTGCGGTGCCGCTTTCGTCTGTGCGGGGGGAACCTGTCAACTGGCGGGAACCGTCGGCTTGGGCGGATCCTGCTGGGCGACCCGCGACTGCGACGCCGATCTCTTCTGCGCTCCGCAGGGAATTTGCGCACCGGCCGGCAGTGGTGGCCTCGGTGCTGATTGTGCAACGGCGGCGGAGTGTGAGCGCGGCCTGGTCTGCGAGGTCTTTGGCTTTGGCGGCCAGTGCGCGGCCAGTGGGTCGGCGGACGTAGGCGAAGCGTGCAGCGGAAACAGCGAGTGCGCGGCGGGCCTGGTTTGCGGACCAGAAGATTTCTGTGGACACCCGAGCGTGGTCTACCCGCCCTTCACCGGCGTTGCGTGTGAAGCAGACGAAGCGCCTTTCAAAGCCTATTTCGAGATCGGCACAGCGGCCGCACCCCTTGCTGACTTCTACCGACTGCCCTTTCCCAATGACGCACGTGTGAGCAGCGCGGGTGCCCTCGACATGAGCGACTTTCCGCGGCCAGGGCAGGGTGTGCTCGGGGTGGATATCGTCGATCTCTACGTGGATGCCCTGGTGGCCGATTTTGCGGGCTTCTCGGCCACAGGCGTGGTGTCGCTGCGTTTTAGCCAGGAGCTCGATTTTGCCAGCGTGAGCGGCGATAGCTTGCACTACATCGACGTCACACCTGGGGCCGCGGAGTTTGGCGATGAGCGCCAGCGAAACTGGGGCTACGGCAGCGCCGCGACCTTGTATCACTGCCAGCACTTCCTCAACGTGAGCACGGCGGTGGCGGATCCACTGCTTTCCGGGCACACCTACGCCGTCTATCTCACGAGCGAAGTGAAAGCCGCCGACGGCACTCCTATCATTCAGGACGACGACTTTGCCAGCATGCTGGCATCCACCCGCGCAAGCGGCACCGAACGCGGTCACGCCTGGGATACCTACCAGCCACTTCGCGACTATCTCACCAGCGCCACGATTGCCCCGAGCAGCGTCGCCGTGGCGGCGGTGTTCACGGTGCAAGACACAACCGGGCGCGGCGAGCGGCTTATGAAGGCCGCCGAGGCCAGCGCCGCTCCGACCCTCAGCGATCTGACGCTTTGCGATGGGGTCGCGACCTCTCCGTGTGAAGACGCGACCGGGCGAGGAGCGTGCAGTCCCGTGAATGCGAACTTCTCTGAGATTCATGGGCGCTTCAGCATTCCCATCTATCAAGAGGGAACAGAGCCCTACGAGACGCCAGCCGATGGCGGTGGCATCAACGAGGTCGCTGGCGTGCCTCAACAAGTTGGCAGCTCCAACGTCTGTTTTGCCCTCACGATTCCCAAGACCACCATGCCGGTGGGTGGTTGGCCTTACGCGGTCTTCGCTCACGGCACGGGCGGCAGCTTCACCAACGGCATTCAGAGCGGCGTGGCAGCAGCGCTGTCGACGAGCCCAACTCCAACCGCGCTCTTCTCCTTTGACGGTGTCGTGCACGGCGAACGTCGCAATGGCTCGACGCGAAGCCCCGACTCGCTCATGTTCAACGTGATCAATCCGCGCGCCGCTCGCGACAACAACTTGCAAGGGGCCGTCGACGTCATTCAAGCACTGCGCTTGCCAGGACTGGGCGCGATCGATCTTCCTGGCGCGGCCGGTACTCTCTTTGACCCCGCCAACACCTTCTACCTGGGGCACTCGCAGGGCTCGAACGTGGGCATCCCCGCCATCGCCGGCTCCGATCTGGCGCGGGCCGCGGTGTTTTCTGGAGCTGGCGCGCACCTCACTCGCGGCATCCTCACCAAGACCAGCCCGGTCAACGCCAAAGCCTCCCTCGAGTTCTTGATCGGCGAGGAGCTTGGCACGAGTCATCCGGTCATGGTCGTCTGGCAGACCTTCTTCGACTCGGTCGACACGCTGCACTACGCGCCCTTGCTCATCAAAAGGCCGCCAGCGGGGCTCGCCTCCAAGCACGTGTACATGAGCTGGGGGGAGAACGATAGCTTCTCGCCACAACCGACTCTCGAGACCATGGCGCGCGCCATCGGCTTGCCAGTCGCCGCTCCGCTCATCGCCGATCTGGGGACGGGCACTGTCGCGCGCCCCGTCACGTTGAATGTCACGGCAGGCGATGCCAACAATCGCAGCGCGGCTTGCTTCCAGTACACAAGCGAGGGCTTCGATGGTCACTTCGCGGCACTGCGCAACGCCCAGGCCGTCATCGATTGGGTTGCCTTCCTCAGCTCGGCGGTGTCTGCTGGCGATCCAGTCGTGCCCTAGGAGGCTGCTAAAAAAATGGGAGCGAGCGCCGGTGGTAGCACGTCTTGCGTTAGGCCGTGGGGCCTGCGAGCTCGACTTCGAGGAGTCGATCGAGTCAACCACCTCTCCTACCTCGCAGGCGCCGCTCACAACCTGCTTCGAATCGTCAACCTAACCAAGGCGACCGGCTACGACACGAGAGCCATCGTCACCCTGGTGGCGGTGCTACCGATGGCAACGGCATTGTCCACCGACAAATCAACCGTGCACGAGCAGTTTGCGCACTGCTAACGCGTGATTGCTGAATTGTTCAGCAGCCTGCTAGGGGCGGTCGCTTCCTGGGTCGCTTCCTGGGTCGCTTCCTGGGTCGCTTCCTGGGTCGCTTCTTGGGTCGCTCCTGGGTTGCTTCCTGGGGGCGCTCAACCTGCCG
The DNA here is from genome assembly GCA_024642805.1 of Kofleriaceae bacterium. Classification (GTDB taxonomy): domain Bacteria; phylum Myxococcota_A; class Polyangia; order Haliangiales; family Haliangiaceae; genus NORP324. The sequence continues at coordinate 5,047 of JAHEAK010000272.1, forward strand.
ACTTGCGCGCGTTGCGAATGATGCGTGCAAAGGCGTCGTTGGTCGCCTCGGTGATCGCTGCCAGCTCTGCGAGCTGGGTGTCGCCGATGGCCGCGCCAGCGCGTGCGTGTGCGTAGAGCAGGCACACGACCTTGCTGCCGATGACGATGGGCGCGACGACGATTTCGGCGGGCGCTTTGTCCATGGCAAAGAGGGTTAAGAAGCGTTCTTGGGCGGCGGAGCTGTGGGTCTTGGGATCGCCGCGCCAGCTCTCGCGCGTGTCGTGGACGACACCAAAGACACTCTTGGACATGGGTATCATCAGCGCGGCAACGGTATCTGGGTCGTCGAGATGGCCGCCGAATCCCAGGTGCCCCATGGCAAGGCCGTCTTTGATCGTAAACATGAGACCGGCGGCAAAGCGCTGGCGCAGAAACTCCATGATGGCTTCACTGACCGCAGGGCGCTTGTCTGCCTGGGCGATGCTGGCCACGAAGGCTTCCAGCGGTGTCGATATCGGAGCCGGTGCAGGCACGCTTGCGGTCGCCGTCAGCGTGGGCGCGGGCCCAGAGCTGTGCCCAGAGCTGTGCCCAGCTCTGGGCCCAGAGCTGTGCCCAGAGCTGTGCCCAGAGCTCGCTGCTGCTTCCGTCTTCGATTCCGCCAGAGGAACCGGCGCTGTATGCGATGCCGTGGCATGCGATGAAGCAGCTTGCGCCGAAGCAGCTTGCGCGGCCGCGGCCTGGGCAGCGGCCCGCAGAGCCTCGCTGATGCCCGAGGTTCGCTGTGCCTCGGGCACAAAGCGCGCGGGCGCGGTGGTACTCAGCTTGCGGTCGTCAAGGTCGATGAGCTCCAGGGTATCGAGGCCCGAGTCCGGATCGCCGAAGTCACTCAGATCGACGTCTTCGTCGTCGTCGGTGGCGGCGAAGCTTCCTTGCTTGGCCACGGCATCGACATGGTAGTAGCGCTCGAGGTAGACGCGAATCGCCAACTCGGAGGCGACGCTGGCTACGACGGGCACGCGGAGCTGTTGCTGCAATCGACTGATGAGCTCGGTGTTGCGCGGGTCGCGCAGGCACACGACCAAGCGACGCTGACCATCTTTGCGGGCGTAGGCGATGGGAACAATGAAGTACTCGGCTGCGACTTTGGCGCCGATGAGTGGCAGCACGGCCGGATCGTTATGGGCAAAGTGACGCACCAGCACCGGCGGCACTTGATGCTGCTTGCCCAGGGCGAGCGATACCTGATCGGTACTGATGAAGCCAAGCTGCACCAGCTGGGTTCCCAGGCGGCCGCGCACGCTGGCTTGCCGGTTGCGCGCTTCGAGGACTTGCTGCTCGCTGAGCAGGCCGGCAGCAATGAGGATCTCACCGAGTCGCATAGGAAACTCCGCTGGCTCGCGGATGCAAGCTGTGCCGACTGAGCACAGGCAGGTGCAGCCGTCGCGGGGAACGCAGGCGCAGGGCTAGCTGCGCCTCGTCGCTCACCTGGGGATCCCAAACCATGGAATCTAAGTATAAGCGCCAGGCTGCGAGAATCGTAGATTCGGAACCAGAACTTGTGACGAATCGAGACCTTGTGTGGTTCTTGTGCTGCGCCACCAGAGTTCTGGCAGCGAGACTCGGCAACGAGCTCATCTAGGAGGAGAGCAACTCACCGACTTCATGTGAGATGAGAATTGTTCTTATGCGAGCGCGCTGCGGCAAGAGCTGGCGCGCTGGTGTGGAAAGGTATCGTCAACCGCAGAGCGCGTATCAGCCCGTGCGCAGCTGGCCCCAGAACTCGGCGGACAGGGGCGGGTCGTCGACCGTCGGCGTCATCGGGTCACGACCAAAGGGCCGAGTGCCCTCCTCGTGAAAGTCAGAGCCGAGACGTCGTGCTTTCAATTGCAAGGGGGAAAACCACCAGCGGATCGTCGATTGGCTATGAGAGCGGGACAGGCAGCGGGTTTGGAGGGCTTTGAAGAACTGATTTCGCATAGCGGACTTC
>JAHEAK010000273.1:0-472 GCA_024642805.1 Kofleriaceae bacterium
CGTACTCACCGGGAGAGGCGGGCGCGCCCAGGTGGGAGTGCTCGCCTCGAAGTCGACACAGTCCTTCGGCCTCACTGGCGCTGCCGTCGAAGTGCAAGGGGTGTGGACCGAAGTACTCGACACGCATGCCCTCGAATTGGTACTCGCCAGGATCGCCGACGAATTCAAAGTGCGCACCAGGGTCGGCGTGCTCGATGAAGCGGGCCTGGAGAGACTCGTCGGGCAGGTAGGTATGTGTATGCGCCACCTGCACGTAACAGAATTTGCCACCGACGCCTTCCGGAATGGCATGGGCGCCGCTGTAGCTAGCGGTGTCTGCGCTGGCGGTCTGGGCGCCCAAGCACATCGCCACCAGGATCCCGGTGCATAGCAGGCGCTTGGCTTCCATTCCATGCGTATCATAGCAGGGCCAGGCAGGGCCCGTGGCAGGAAGTGCGTCGATACGGTGTTAGGCGAGCTCATAGCAGGCAAG
>JAHEAK010000273.1:482-7009 GCA_024642805.1 Kofleriaceae bacterium
CGAAGCGGAGCTAGGCCAGGGCGGGATGGGCACCGTCTACCGAGCGCGCATCGTGCGCACGGCTCGCCCGGTCGCTATCAAAGTGCTGCGCGCAGACGTCGTTGGGGTCGAGCAATACGAGTCGCGCTTCGAGGCCGAAGCCCTGATGACCGCGCGCATTCATCACGAGAACGTCATCGAACTCATCGAACACGGCTACCTCAAGGACGGTCGCCCCTACCTGGTTCTGGAGCTTCTGACCGGTCGTAGCCTGGGCGAGATGCTGCTCACCAGCGAGCACTTCAAATGGAGGCGAGCTCTCGCGATCATACGCGAGGCGGCGCTCGGACTGGAGGCGGTGCATGCCCAGGAGATCGTGCATCGCGATCTCAAACCTGAAAACATCTTCCTCCTGCCCAAGCGTGGCGGTGAGACCGTCAAGATCATGGATTTTGGTCTGGCGAAGTCGCTCGGCACTCATGACGAAGAGATGGATCTCACCCAACCGGGCTTCGCCATCGGCACGCCGACCTATATGGCACCGGAGCGCGTCACCGGCGACTACGATTGTCGCTCGGATCTGTATGGCTTGATGGTGGTCGCCTACCAGCTATTGACTGGCGAACCACCCTTTGCCGGCCAGGGAACGGAAGTCTTGCGCGAGCACCTGAGCACACAGGCGCGCGCACTCAGCGAGACCAACGGCGAGCTGGAATTTCCGGCATCCGTCGAGAGACTGCTGGCCAAGGCATTGGCCAAGAACGTCGATGCCCGTCATCAGAGCGCATCCGAGCTGGTTCGCGACATCGACTCCGTCTTGCGCGATGAGACCGCCATTCTGCCTTCGCAAGTCGCACCACCCAAAGCGGCGCCCAAAACAACCGCAAAACGCGCAGCGCAGGCGCCGGTGCGTGCTCGACCTCGATCACCACTAGGGACGAACAAGGCGCTAATGGCTGGCGTCGTCGCGGTCGGAGCGATTGCCCTTGCGCTCATCGTCTCCAGTGCTGGCAGTGACAGCTCTCAAGTCGCTAAGGCTAGGGCGGCAGCGGGCAGCGCTGCGCCCGAGCCCAAGGCCACGTCCGAGCAGGCACCCGCCAAGAGCGCCGCGGCGCTTGAAGCTGAGGCCCGTGATGCTTCCGAGCTGAGCAAGCTCGACGACATGTTGAAGGCCGCCGGCTACCTCATAGACGCGCATGACGGCGATCCGCTTCCCGGCGCGAGTGCCTGTCACCGTGGGCGCTCTTCGATCCTGCAAGCACGCGCCTGCCTCTTTGCCACAGAGAGCGCGGCCCATGAGGCGCGCAGTGCGGCTCAGGCTCCGCATGCGGCGACCAGCGTAGCGATTGCCAAAGGCCGCACACTGCTGTGGATCGTGGACGAGAGCGGCCGCGACCTCGAAGGTAGAAACATCCAAAGTCTCATCGAGGCCTTTACGATTGCCGAGTGATGCGTAGACTTCTACTCATAGCGACGCTCTTGCTCTCGCTCGTGCTGTGCTCGCGCGCCCACGCCGAGAACGAAGCCAGCGATCGCAACATCGTGTTGGCCGGCATGGCCATGGGCATTCCCACGTACATGCTGGGCGTGAGCGTGCACGAGGGTAGTCACGCACTCTTTGGCAAGCTGGTAGGCGCCGAGATTATCGACTACAGCCTGATTCCAGGTTTTCACCCGCAAACCGGCAAGTTCTATTTTGGCTATGTCACGGTCATGGGTTTGCGCACAGATCAACAGCGAGCCTGGTTTCTCATCGCGCCCAAGGTGAGCGATTCACTCTTGCTGGGTGGCTACACCGCGCTCTGGGCCACTGGCTCGCTGCCCTCCAATGACTATGCGCGCACCGCGGTCCTCGTGCTGGCAACCGGCTTTTGGGTCGATTTTACTCGCGACGTCTTTGCCTGGTGGGATCACAACGACACGGTGAAGGTCTACAACAGTCTCGGTCTGGACTCCGAGCTCAAGCGCTTGCCAGCCAGACTCCTGCACCTGGGCATTAGCGCGGCCTGGGCCTATGGCATTTATCGTGGCTACGATGAGCTCTTTGCCGATGGCAGCGCTAGCGGCAGCACAGCCCTCGAGGTACAGCCGCTCTTGCTGCCGCTATGGGACCAGTCATTTTGAGAAGAGAGCTGCGGCCATCGATGTGGCGGCGAATGTTGCTCGTCGCTCTCCTCGTCGAGGTGGTCGCCTGTGCAGCTTCCGGAGCCAAGGGCGGCACAGGCCCGGAGGTGGCGAAGGCACCAAGCCAGCCAGCGTCCACGCGCGAGCTGCCTGCCTCGAACACCCCCTGGTGGCAAGGAGCACAGCCCGCCTGCGTGGGTGGCCTATACAAGACTCGCAACCTCAGTTGGGGCAGCGTGTACTGGTGCGAGATTCCCGGGCAAGCGACCGATGCGCACCTGCAAAATGATTTGGGCCGGCTTGCGCGCTGTATAAACGAATCGATCGGCGCCTTTCAGGAGGAACCCGAGGAGGGCAAGCTAGGTGAATTTCTGGCCCGCGCCCACGAGGCTGGTCTCAATCCGGTGCTCTGCTCCGCGGTTCGGCGTGATGTCGAACCGCGCACCTACCACGGACGAAGCATTGTGGTCGAGCGTCGCGAAGAGGCCGGGCCCGCCGCCGAGGAAGGCACGGTGATGGTTCGCTATCGCTTTGGTTGCGAGGACTGCTTGGTGGCCGCTGAGACCATCGTGCAGGTGGCAAAGTAGGATGAGAGCTGGCGCCCTCGTCGTCGCCTGCCTGTGCCTGGGGGCGTGTGCTAGCGAGCCGGAGCCGGTGCTGTGTGAGAACAGCGCGAGCACCGAGCTTTTGCCATTCGATTCCCATCGTTTCGTGGCGCACGCTGGCGGTTCCCCTTACGGGCTCGATCAAGAGCCGGCCTACACCAACAGCCGTGAGGCCTTCGAAGTCAGCTACGCCAACGGCTTTCGGGTCTTCGAGTTCGACATGATTACCCTGGGTGACAAGACCGTCACGCTCGCTCACGATGGCCACGAGCCGCACTACGGGCTCAAGATTCCCTTCAAAGAGGCCACGCGCGAGCAGGTGCAGGGCCTGCGCTACGACGGCAAGTTCGAGCTGCTCTTTGCCGAGGACCTCATCGAACTGATGGTCAGCCATCCCGACATCTACATCATCACCGATACCAAGTGGGACCACTCGCTGATCGCCCAGACCCTGGTCGACATGGCGCCGGATGACGGTGTTCGCGATCGACTGGTGCCGCATCTGGCTTCCGACGAGCACGTGCTCGAGTTGCGCGACATCTATCCCTTCCCCGAAGAGATGATCGCCGTGTACCGATGGGCTGGTAGTGATGTCAGCATCGCGGCTCGTCGCGATCTCTACGATGTCGATAACGTGATGATGTGGTGGGACACGCGCTGGAGCGAAGAGACGCAGGCGACCCTGAGCGCGGCCGGCTTGAAGGTCTGGGTACACACGCCTCACGAGCCAGATCTGGTCGAGTCCTTTCTTCGCAAAGACATTCGCGTCTATAGCGGCGGCTACATCAGCCCATGCGCCGACCCGTCTTGATGTGATAGCGTTCTGGCGATGTCCAACGCCTTCCATCAGTTCCAAGGGACCACTACCTATATCGCCTCTCAGGAGCTGCAGCAGGCCGTAAACGTCGCCGTGGCCCTCGAAAAGCCGCTGCTCTTGCGCGGCGAGCCCGGTACCGGCAAGACGGTCCTGGCCGAAAACGTCGCCGCCGCTCTGAACATGGAGCTCATCCGCTGGCACGTCAAGTCGACCACCAAGGCTCGCGACGGTCTCTACGTCTACGACACCGTGGCTCGTTTGCACGACTCGCGTTTTGGCGACGCCAACGTCAAGGACATTGGCTCGTACATCAAGCATGGCCCGCTCGGTCGCGCGCTGGCATCCCCCAAGCGCGTGGTGCTGCTCATCGACGAGGTCGACAAGGCCGACATCGAGTTTCCAAACGATCTGCTGACCGAGCTCGACGCCATGCGCTTCTTCATCGACGAGACCGGCGAAGAGATCGTCGCCAAGGAGCGGCCGCTGGTGCTCATCACCTCCAACAACGAGAAGGAGCTGCCCGACGCCTTCTTGCGGCGCTGCATCTTCCATTACATCGAGTTCCCGGATGCCGAGCTGATGAGCAAGATCGTCCGCGTGCACCATCCCGACATCGAAGATCGCGTGCTCGATCAGTGTCTCGAAGTCTTCTACAAGCTGCGCGAGGTGGCACGCATTCGCAAGCGGCCGAGCACCTCCGAGCTCATCGATTGGATCTGCGCCCTGCGTAAGTCAGGCGTCGATCTTGGCAAGGTCGGCGGCGGCATTCCCTTCCTCGGCACCCTGCTCAAGAACGAGCAAGACATCCAGATCCTCGGCAAGAACTAGCATCCATGCTGCTCGGTTTCTTCTACGAGCTGCGCAAGCAGCGCGTGCACGTCTCGACCCACGAGTGGATGACTCTCATGGAGGCGCTGGCCAAGGGCCTGCACGATAGCTCGCTGGACGGCTTCTATCACCTGGCGCGCTGCGTCTGCGTCAAGGACGTCAGCGAGTTCGACGCCTTCGACCAGGCCTTTCTCGCTTACTTCAAGGATGTCTACGTCGAAGCGGCGGCGGTGACGAGCGAGCTCCTCGATTGGCTGCGGGATCCGAAACACTTCGAAGGCCTCAGCGAGGCCGAGAAGGCCATGATCGAGTCCATGGATCTCGAGTCGCTCAAGAAGCTCTTCGAGGAAAGGCTCAAGGAGCAGAAGGAACGCCACGACGGCGGCAACCGCTGGATCGGAACCGGCGGTCGCTCGGCCTTTGGTCACGGCGGCTATCACCCGAGCGGCGTGCGCGTGGGCGGGCCAGGCAAGGGTCGCTCAGCTATGCAAGTGGCCGAGATGCGCCGCTTTCGTGACTATCGCAACGATCGCGTTCTCGACGTGCGGCAGATCGATGTCGCCTTGCGTGGCCTGCGGCGCCTTGGCCGCGAGGGCGCCGTCGAAGAACTCGATCTCGACCAGACGGTTGAAGCCACGTGCAAGAACGCCGGTGACCTCGACCTCATCTGGGCACCGCCCAAGCGCAATCGCATGAAGCTCATCTTGCTCATGGACGTCGGCGGCTCGATGGATCCCTACTCGCAGCTCATGGAGCGCCTGTTCACCGCGGCCTCGCGCACCGGGCGCTTCGCAAGCTTCGAGCACTACTACTTTCACAACTGCGTCTACGAAGAAGTCTACGAAGACGCCAGTTTTCGCAAGCCCGTGCCCGTGCTCGACATCATCCATCGCACGGGCCGCGACCATCGCCTGGTCGTGGTCGGTGACGCCCTCATGCACCCCGGCGAGCTCATGTCACCGGGCGGCTCCATCTACTTCTATCACCACAACCCCGTGGCCGGTGCCGTCTGGCTGCGCCGCTTGCAAGATCACTTTCGCCACAGCGCCTGGCTCAACCCCGAGCCCAACCGCTTCTGGCCGCGCACTACCATCGAAGCCATCGCCAGTATTTTTCCGATGTACCACCTGAGCATCGAAGGCCTGGAAGAAGCCGTGCGTTACCTCGTGCGCGGCGGCGAGCGGCCGATGATGGGGTGATGGCGGGTTGGCTCAAGTCACGGTCGGGGCGGGAGCACGGTGCTCGACAAGGAGTCGCCGCTAGCGGACGGCGTCCTGCTTAGGATCTTTTGCCACCGGCTCGGGGCGCAACGCGCCAGTCTGGTCCCGTTCTCGGCGCATATTGATCGATGCGGGCGCGATCATCTTCTTGGCGGTTTGGTTGACGGCGTCTGCGGGCCCAGGCTTCACACGCGTTGGAGCCTCGTCGCTCTCGATCTCCTGAAAGCTCAGAGCGATGCGCGTCTTGCCTTTGCTCTGCTCACAGCTCGTGAAGGCGCCTTGATAGGCACTACCGGTGACGCGAAAGTCTGTGGAGCTGGCAGTGAAGCCGCCCCGGGTTTCCGCGTGCGCGGCGGCATTGACGTTGACCTCTTGCCAGTCCTTGTTCTCGAGGGCCTGCACCATGAACGAGGTGGCTTCTGGGACACCGAGATCGATGCACAGCACCAGCCGAGCCATGCGACTTCCCGCTATGGCACGCAGCTCTTCCAGGACGCGCAGCTCTTCGAGCTTGGGCACGCTGGCATCGAGTTTGGCGAGCAGGTCGGTCGGCAGCGCTGATGGGTTTGGGGACGGGGTCGCCGCCTGCTCCTCCGCGGCTGGCTTGCTCGGGTCCGCAGGAGGCGCCGGAAGGGCTTTGCCGGTGTCGACGCTCTCAAATCCCGCGGGTCTGGACCTGTTGGGCTGAGGCATCGGTCCCTCGAGCTGCTCACGCTCCTTGCAGGATGAGCCGCATGCAAGGAGCAGGCAGGCAATGCTCACAAGTCTCAGGTGCTGCATGAGAGCTGGCGGGGTGACACGAATGCCACCCATCGGACTACTTCATCCAATCAGGGACCGGCTCGCCTTCGCCACCGGTCTTGGTTCCGTCGGTCTTGGTTCCGTCGGTCTTGGTTCCGTCGGTCTTGGTTCCGTCGGTCTTGGTTCCGTCGGTCTTGGTTCCGTCGGTCTTGG
>JAHEAK010000007.1 GCA_024642805.1 Kofleriaceae bacterium
AATCGGCGTTTCCGAACGATCGAGCACTTTCATGTCCGTGTCCTGAAGACGCAGACGAACCGTGAGCTCTTCGGCGTAGACACGCAGCTCCTCGACCGCGATGGTTGTCGATGCGCGCAACTTGGTGCCCATCATTTCGATGGTCGCGCCGACCTGAATGGCGGGCGGCCTGGCGGTGATTGAGATGTCGGTGGGCGCCTTCTTGCTTGGAGGCGTGTTGGCAATGACCCAGCGCAGAGCGTCGAGGGGGATGGCTACGCGCATGTTCGCGGCGTGTTTGGCGACCGTCAGCATCGACAAAGGATTGCGAGCGACAAAGCGGCTGGCGGAGCGGAGCGCGGAACGAATCGGAAGTGCCATAGGTGAGAAATCCTAACCTCAAAGGGCTGGTAAAGATCGCAAGGCGCGCAGCAAATTCTGTGAATTGATCGCTGCGCGCCAGCGGTGGGCGAAGGCCTTAGACCCGCTCGATGATGGTGGCAATACCCATTCCGCCACCGATGCACAGGGTGGTGAGCGCGGTGCCCTTGCCGCTGCGCTCGAGCTCGTCGAGCGCGGTGTTGATGAGGATGGCACCGGTCGCGCCCAGCGGATGGCCAAGCGCGATGGCGCCGCCGTTGACGTTGACGCGCTCCGGCGAGATGTTGAGCGCGCGCATGGTCTGCAGCGGCACGGTGGCAAAAGCCTCATTGATCTCCCACAGATCAATATCCCCAACGCTCATGCCCGCCTTGTCGAGGGCGCGCTGCGAGGCAGGCGCCGGGGCGGTGAGCATGATAACTGGCTCGGCGCCAGCGGTGGCCGCCGAGCGAATCTTGGCGCGTGGCTTGAGGCCGGCCTTCTCACCAAACTCCTTCGAGCCGAGCAGGACGACGCAGGCGCCGTCGACGATACCGCTCGAGTTGCCGGCCGTGTGCACGTGATGGATGGAGCCCGCTTGTGGATAGGCCTTCAGAGCGAAGTCATCAAAGGTCTCGCCCTTTGGCCCGACCTTCATGGCACCGAACTTCTCGAAGGCAGCACCTAGCTCGCCGAGGCTCTCGAGCGTGGTCTCCGCGCGTGGATGCTCGTCTTTATCGGTGAGCGGATTGCCATCGCTATCGACGACCATGAAGAGTGAGTTCTTGAAGCGGTCCTCGGCGATGGCCTTGGCGGCCTTTTGCTGCGAGGCCAGAGCGAACTGGTCGACATCGTGTCGCGAGAAGCCCTCGAGGGTGGCGATGAGGTCAGCGCTGATGCCCTGCGGCACCATGGTGATCTTCTTGCGCAGGAGCATGTTCTTGCCATCGAGCTGACCCTCGCAGTCGGAGCCCATGGGCACGCGCGACATCGACTCGACACCACCCGCGATCACACAGTCCTGCATGCCCGAGCCGATACCCATGGCCGCGAAGTTGACGGCCTGGGTGCCCGAGCCGCAAAAGCGATTGACGGTCGTGCCGGTGACTTCTTGCGGCCAACCCGCGGCCAGCACCGCGTTGCGGGCCACGCAGGCGCCTTGCTCGCTCACCTGGGTCACGCAGCCGATGACCACATCTTCGACCAGGCTCTTGTCGAGCTTTTTGCGCTCGGCCATGTGGTTGAGCGCTTGCGCCAAAAGCTCCTGCGGGTGCACCCCGCTCAGGGCGCCTTTGCCGGCTTTGCCACGGCCACGGGGAGTGCGAACAGCATCGTAAATGTAGATGTCAGCCATGGTGCGGAGCCTAGCACGGCGCTCGCGAGGCGCGAGCGAAAGCCCTCGCGATCCGCTCGTGCGCCCCGCACAGCCCACTTGCCACACTTTTGGAACTGGCACTAGACGCTGGCCAGCTCCTGCCGATAGTGTCGCCCCGATGCTAGCCACAAGCCTTGATTCCAAACTCGTCAATCCCAGCGAAGAGCACGAGATGCTGCGCCAGACCGTGCGTGATTTCACCAAGAAGGAAATCGAGCCGCAGGCCGAAGAGTTCGATCAAAAAGGCGAACTGAACAAACCCCTCCTGCGCAAGCTCGGCGGCCTCGGGCTGCTCGGCATCACCATTCCGGAAGCGGCGGGCGGCGCGGGCATGGACTCGACGGCGGCGGTCATCGCCCACGAGGAGATGGCCTACTCCGATCCTGGCTTTACGCTCGCGTATCTGGCGCACGCCCTGCTCTTCGTCAACAACCTGTACTACGCGGCCAACGAGGATCAGCGCAAACGCTACATCCCCAAGACCGTGACCGGCGAGTGGATCGGTGCCATGGGCATGACCGAGCCTTCCGCCGGCACTGACGTGCTCGGCATGGGCACGGTCGCGATCAAGAAGGGCGACCGCTACGTATTGAATGGCCGCAAGATCTTCATCACCAATGCCCCCGAGGCCGACGTCTTCTTGATCTACGCCAAGGTCGACGGTCGCATCACAAGCTTCATCGTCGAGCGCAGCTTCAAGGGTTTTGGCGTCAGCGAGAAGATCAAGAAGATGGGCATGCGCGCCTCGACCATGGCCGAGCTCATCCTCGAGGATGTCGAAGTTCCGGTAGAGAACTTGGTTGGCAAAGAAGGCGGCGGCATCACCAACATGATGCGCAACCTCGAGATCGAGCGCCTCGGCCTGGCGGCCATGAGCCTTGGCATGGCCAATCGCTGCCTGGAAGTCATGATCAAGTACGCCATCGATCGCAAAGCCTTCGGCAAATCGATTGCCGAGTTCGGTCAGATTCAAACTCACATCGGTGAGAGTTTTGCCAAGATCGAGGCCATGCGCGGGCTCATTTACGGTGCAGCCTCGACCATCGCTCCCGACCGCCGCAATCGCCCGGCCTCCGACGCCGCCAAGCTCTTCGCCGGGCGCGCCGCCAAAGAGGTCTGCGACTCGGCCATGCAAGTGCTGGGCGGCTACGGCTACTGCAACGAGTACCGTGTCGAGCAGTTCCTGCGCGACGCCAAGCTCATCGAGATCGGTGGCGGCACCAACGAAGCCCACCAAAAGAACATCACCCGCGATCTGTGCAAGGCGGTTGGCGAGGGCAACTAGGCAGGCCGCGCGCCAGCAGCCCCGCAGGCTGCCCAGGCACGCGAGGCCAGTTACTCGATTAGCAACCCGCCAATGGCGGCTTCGTGAAAGCCGCCACCTTGCGATCCGACTTTGAACTTGATCTCGCTGGTGCCCGCTGGCAAGACGAAGCTCTCTTGGCCGTCGAAGGCGCTCTCGTGCTTGACGAGCAGCACCTCACCCGCCAGGACCTCGTACCAACCATCACCGCCAAAGCGATGATCGATGGTGAGGATCTTGCCGCCGATGTCCCCGAAGTCGCGACGCAGACCAAAGGAACCGGTGTTGAGCCCGATGCGCTGCTCGCCATTGCCAAGCTCCACATGATGGCCGCTACCCCAGGTGCCGTCGTACCAAAGCTGCCACTGCGCTGCATGCGTACCCGTGCTCATGCCATCGTTGGCTGGCACGCTCGCACCTTCGAAGTCCTCGCCTAGCTGGCCGAGCACGGGCTCCTCGGGTGTGGGCTCGCTGCCCAGGCGATAGGCGCCTGGATGCTCGGGATCGAAGCGCTGCAGGTCTTCTGGCTGTAGCAGAGGATAGACGAAGCTCTCGTGAACGAGGCTGTCGCCAGCGCCCAGACGAGCGTCGTTCCAAAAGTTCGGTGTGTTGATCGAGTACCACATCTCGACATAGCGAGAACCATCGGCCGTCCAGTTCTCAGGGCCGATGCCGGCGCCACCAAAGGCTTTGGGAAAGATGCTGGCCTCGCCGCCTATGGAGCTCATACCCAGACCGAGCTGGCTGCTGTGATTGTAGAAGCCATAGCGGCTGACCATTTGACCGCGACCAAAGAAGCCCAACCAATTCTGCACGAACTGGCTGGCAAAGGCAGAGCCCTGTGGTCCGTGCACCATGGCGACCTTGTTGCCGCGTGCAAAGGCGTGCACCGAGTGACCACCATCGCCGAGCGAGCCGGGACGCTTGAGTGCGTCATCGCCAGTGCTGTGCACCTCGATCTCGGAGAGCTCTGGCAAGAGCACTTCGACCTGATTGCGATCGTCGAAGCGACCGGCTGGCAGCATGTAGTTGTGCCAGTACTGAAAGTTCTTGTCGTTGCCATCCGGGTTGCGCACCTTGATCGAGGTCTTCCAATAGGGACCATCGGCGGGCACCACGTAGGTCACGCTGAGATCCAGGCGCTGGTGGCCATCGCCGCCCGGATCACCCACCGTGCTCGAGGTGAAGCTCAGCGACCCATCATCGTTGGTGTGGAATTCGTAGTCCCAGGTGGTCGCTGCGTAGTAGCCGTGCTCATCGGTGGGAAAGGCCGCTTCGGCACCGCCGAGTCCAACCCAACCCACGATGTTGTTGCCGCCCAACTCGCGCGGTCCCCAGTTGGGAGAGACCTTGCCGTCGCCGTTGGTGTAGAGCAACTCGCGACCTGCGAGGGTTGCGCGATACAAGCGCCCTCCATAGGGAGCACTACCCGCGCCAGAGCTGGCATTGCCGTCGACGATGAACCACATGCTCAGGCCGTAATCGTTTTCGACCCTCAAGAGATCGAGGGTGAGCGCGTGGCGAGCGACACCGCGATAGCGCACGGTGAAGTGGTTGTCGGCGGAGGGCTCGTCGATCTCGTAATCGCGAAAGACCGTGCGCGTCTCCATGCTCACGCGCACAGCGGCATCGGAAGTGTCGCCGAGCTCGTCACACTTGACGCCCACGCACTCGCTGCTCGTGTCGCTAACGCTGGAACATGCCGCAAGCGAGACGAGAGCGAGCAAGCCGGGGAGGCTGGAAAGGAGGGGAAGGCGTGGGGGGCGCGGGTCCATGCCCCTGTACTAAGCAACCGGGGGACCACTTACATTGTGTAGTAATTACAGCGTCTTAGTTAATAATACGTGATCCAGAAACATTCGTGAGCAAACGCTCGTTTGCGATCCTCTGGCCAGGACGCAAGCCATGCGGTCAGCTGTCGCCGCCCGGCTACTACTTGTTGCTGAGATGGTCAACGCATTCTTGCATGCGCGCTAGATCGTCGGCGCTCTGCGAGGAGGCCCAGCGCAGCGCGGAGGAACTGAGATCGTGAAGCGCACGGCCGCGATCACCAAAGGCCAACATGGCTTCGCCGGTGGCCTCGCGTCCTTTCCGATCGCGCTCACGTCCCGCAGCAAGCTCGACGAGCGATTGCAAGTGCGGAGCTCGCTGTAGCATCTCGCGCAGGGCCTCCTCGGCTTCCGCGAGCATGGTGACATCGTCGACCGCATCGATGCCGGCGCCAGGTCCCATGATCACCGCCCGCAGATGTCGATAGTCCTCGACCGCGCGCTCCATGGTGTCGGCGACCAGTCCTTTCTTGCCAGCGAGCTGCAGGTAGAGCTCGTGCAAGTCATCGGGCAATGGCGTGTCATCGCGGGCGGCCCGCAGCTCCTTGACGGGCCTAGCGCCTCGCAGCAATGCCAACAAGCGCAACCACAGGCGCAGCCACCAGCCAACTGCCGGCACCTCGCGCGCTGGGCGGGCTGGACTCATGGCCTGCACTTTAGCAGGTGCTACATTGCTGGCATGACATCTCGCAGCCTTCTTCTGTGCCTGCCCTTGTGCTTGCCCTTGTGCTTGCCCTTGTGCTTGCCCTTGTGCCTGCCCTTGTGCCTTGCCTGTGGAGCGCGCTCGCCATCCAACACGGCGACCCACTCGAACGACCAGGTACAGGGCGAGGACGAGGAGGGGCTCATCGACTTCGATCCAGAGAAGCTCGTCCAGTTCGAGCTGGTCTCCGACGTCAAGACGTTGCCAGTGGGCGGTAGCGCGCAACTGGGCGCGCTCTTCCACATCCAAGAGGGCTGGCACATCTACTGGATCAACCCGGGAGAGAGCGGACTGCCGACTCGCTTCACGCTCAGCAAAGTCGATGGCCTGCAGGTGGAGGAGGCTCGCTATCCCGGACCAACGCAGTTCAACCCGAGCGACGAACTAACCAACTACGGCTATCACGGCACCCTCCTGGTGCCCATGCAGGTGAGCTCGGTAGGCGCCGGCCAAGCGGTGCAGCTCTCTGCCGATGCCAAGTGGCTCGCGTGTCGCGACGACGCCTGCGTGCCTGGCAAGGGCAGCGCCACACTGACTCTCGAGCGAAGTGAGCAGCCGGGTGAACCGAGCCAACACGCTGCCCTCTTTGCACAGGCACTCGCTCTCTTGCCGCAGCCCTTTGGCTCGCTGGAAGCACTGGGCCTGCACGGCGAACTTGCCGCCGAGGGCGATCACAGCCGCATCACCATCCGCGCACCCAAGGGCCAGAGCTTGGCGGTCTATCCGATCATCGATGGCGCACTCAGCGATGTCACGCCCATAGAGGGCGGCCTGCAGTTCACCTTGCATGTGGCGGGCGGCGAAAGCGAGTTGGCTGTGCTGTCGAGTCGCGACGATTCTGCTACACACTACATCTCCATCACCAGCGGCCTGCTGGCGGTCCCCCCGTCCCCATAAGGAACCCAATGAAAAACTTATCGTTATCTCTCGTACTTCTCGCTGCCTGCGGCTCCGGGCAAGATGGTGGCACCATGCCAGTCACCGAAAACGCCCCAGAAGCCACTCCGGTAGAAGCAATTGCTACAAACACCGAGAGCGTGGACGAAGCGGGCTGGACCCTCACAGATGTCAAGGGGGCGACGGTCTCGCTCGCTTCTTTGCAGGGTAAGACCGTGGTCATGGAATGGTTCAACCCGAGCTGTCCCTTCAGTGTCTATGCCCATGGCGAAGGCCCGCTTCGCGATCTTCCTGGTCGCGTGACGGCCAGCGGCGATGTGGTCTGGTTGGCCATCAACTCCTCGGCACAAGGCGCCGGTGCACCGCTGGCCGCCAATCAAAAGGCGATTGCGGACTGGGGCATGAGCTATCCCGTGCTCATGGACAGCGACGGCACCGTCGGTCGCATGTACGGCGCCAAGACCACGCCGCACATCTTCATTCTCGATGGCAGCGGCGAGGTGGTCTACAAGGGCGCCCTCGACAACGCGCCACGAGGTGAGGTCGAGGGTGAGTATGTCAACTACGTCGAAGCCGCGCTGGCTGACATGGCCGCTGGCAGGCCCATCGCCAACGCAGAGACCAAGTCCTACGGCTGCGGCGTCAAGTACTGAGCGCGGGGCCACAGCCTGCCTGACATCGAGTACAGCATCGTCGGTGGCGGAGTGGTCGGTCACTCCGTCGCCTTCGCCTTGTCGGAGCGCGGACTGGGCGAGGTCGCCGTCATCGAAAAATGCGCCAGTGATGCCCTCGAGAACCAGTCGACGCGCAACTCGGGCGTCATTCACGCCGGCATCTACTATCCAAAGCCCGAGCGTGCGCTCAAGGCGCGCCTGTGCGTCGAGGGCAACGCCATGCTCTACGACTTTTGTAGGGCGCACAATGTTCCGCATGCGCGCTGCGGCAAGCTGGTCGTGGCCACCGACGAGATGGAAGAGGGCTATCTCGATGCCGTCATGCGCAATGGCCTCGCCGCCCAGGTCCCCGATCTGACCATGCTCGACGCCCGTGCCGCGCGCGCCTTAGAACCCAACGTTGCCACCAGGCGCGCCCTCTACGCGCCCAGCTCCGGAATTGTCGATGCCGCGACCTTTCTTCACACCCTGCGCGCCTTGAGCAAGTGCCACACTCTCTTTCGCACGCGCGTGATTGCGATCGCCAAGGTTGCCGACGCCTTTGAGATCACCACCGAGTCGCCAGCTGGTCGCGACACCTTCTCGAGCGCGTATGTCATCAATGCAGCCGGCCTGTACGCCGATGAAGTAGCGCTTCTCATCAACCCAGCCAGCCCATACCGCACCCTGCCCGTGCGCGGCGAAGCCAGCAAGTTCTACAGCTCGCGCCGAGCGGAGCTCTTCATGAATGGCATGAACGTCTATCCGGTGCCTCATGGCTTCTACAAAGCCAGCGGCACGCGCGCGCGCGTGTCATTCGCCGAGTATCAGCGGCTCATGGCCAAGGGCGAGATCATCGACACGGTTGGCGTGCACTTGACCCCGACCCTCGACGAGCAAGGCGGCATATCCAAGCTCGTGACGGTATGTCCCATCGTGACCACGGGAACCGGCAAGGATGATTACGGCCACGGACTGCGCACGCCCGCCGAGCACCTGGAACGAGTCTCAGACTTCTTCCCAGGACTGCGCGAGGAAGATCTCGAGCTGCATCAAGCTGGTATCCAGGCCCGCCTGGCCGAGGGATTGGACTGGATCATCGAGCGAGATGCCCATGAGGCGCGCGTCGTTCATCTCATCGGCATCGACTCGCCAGGCCTCACCGGCTCGCTCGCCATCGGCAGATATGTCGTCCGCGAGCTCTTGTAGAGTCTGCTGGCGCTGACCCGCGGTTGTCGGGGCACAAGCAATCATGTTACTCACAAGGCTGTGTTGCCAAGCCTGAGGCTCTGGTCGGAAGTGAGCGCAGGTGCTAGTGCCCTGCTCGCACTATCCCTTGGCGAGCTCGCGCTTTTGCCCCTCTCGCTGTGGGGGCCAGCGACGCTGGGCTTCATCATGATGACGGCCCTGTATCTCTTGTGGATGCCAGCGGCAATCTTGAGCGGAGCCACCCTCGCCAGCGCCGCTCTGCCACTGCGCCGCTTGTACCTGCCGCTTGGCGGAGTGGTGGTCGCCGTGCTCGGCTACCTGCGCCTCACCGAGTACGCGCCCTTCGTCGGGTACCTGCCCTTCATCTTGCTGTGGTCGGCACTGGCGGTGGCCCTGGCTGCGGGCCATTGGATCGTAGACAGCAAGGCGGCGCGGGCCTGGCAAGTGGGCGTCGGTGTCATCGCGCTGGCGAGCTCCATCGCCATCCTCGTCGCGGGATCACGGATTCTCGATACCCGCTATCCCACGCTGCTAGAAGCGCTGCTACAGGCTCGCTTCCTCTTGCTGCATCTGGGTGCGCGCGCGCTGCTACGACCCGCGCCAGAAGGCGTCAGGCTGCGACGCACAGCCAGCGCCCTCGTGTTCGCCTGCGGCGCGTTGCTGGTCTTTTCCTACCTGCGTCCAAAGAGCGCGCAAGAACAGGCCAAGGTGCGCGAAGGCAGTGCGGCAGCGCTCACTCGATCGGTTGCCGCCCTCGAGCCTGAGCCGTGCGAGGAGCCGCCGGTAGCCCTTAGTGAGGACGAGGCCTGGCGCACCTTTAGCAGTCTGGCTGGTCTACCGATTTTACCGGAGAGCTTCCACGTCGACGATTTCAACCTTCTCTTGCTGCTGATCGAATCGACGCGCGCTGACACCGCGCTTGGCACCGACGCGCTTGGCACCGACGCGCTTGGCACCAAGGCGCATCTTTCCGCGCTGCGCGAGCTGCCCGGCGTGTGGCTCTTCACGCACGCCTATGCGCCGGCGACACGCACCTGGCTCTCGGTGTCCTCGCTCTTCAGCATGACCTTCGCCTCGCACGCCCTCATCGAGACCAAGGTCCCGCAGTGGACGGGAGAGCTCTTGCCCGCGACCGAAACCAGCGCTGAGCTCTTGAGCGCCGCCGGGTACCGAACAGCAGCCCTGCGCCATGACTTTCGCGGGCTCGAGGGCAGCGAGCAAGGCTTTGCGTCGGTACACATCGAGCCCATCGAAGTGCGCCCTCGCAGCGCGGTCGACGAGAATTTGAGCAATCGCCTCATCGACAAACTCGCGGCCTTTGCTGACGGAGACCAGCACTTCTTCGTGTGGACCTTCTTTCGCAGCCCGCACTTTCCTTACCTCGATGGCCGTGGCAATGCCACCGAGCAATACGAGCGAGCGGTCGAGCACGTGAATGCGCAACTGGCGCGGGTCTTCAGCTATCTCGAGCATAGTGGCCAGGCGAAGAACACGATTGTCATCGTCATGGCAGATCACGGCGAAGAGCTCTACGAGCGCCACGGTCGGCACGGCAACTCGCTCTTGCATGAAGCCATCCACATACCGCTCGGCGTGCGCATACCCGGGCTCGCCGGCGGCGTGATCTCGAACGCGACCTCATCGAGCTACGTGCTGCCCTGGCTCCTGCACAGTGCTCGCGACGAGCGGCTGCGCGCAGCCGCCGATGCCAGGATCACAGCTGACATCGCTCCCATCATGGCCGTAACGGGTGGAGCCGTGGTCTCGGAAATCTTCGACAAGAACGAAGACCTGGTCTCCTTGGTGTGGCAAGCGCTCAAGGTCGACTTCAGTTGGCGCACCGGCGGCGTCGTGGTCTCGGCTCCCGCCGGGGATGGCAACTACCAAGCCGTGCCGAGTTCGAGTCCCCTTGCGCAAGAGGCACTCGACAAGCTTGCACGCTTTCGCGCGCTGCGAGCATGTCATCAGCGAGCCGTGCGTGGACAACGCCCGGGCCAGACCGCCGTGCAACGCGGGCAAGTGGATGCCGTGCTCTACAAGCCAACCTGGCGTGGCCAGTAAAGGCTGCCCCGGCACTGGGCGCGGGTGAGTCTCGGCCCACGAGGGTCGCGCTAAGAGGGTCGTGCCGGGCCTCGCACAGGTCGATGGCAATCCGCGACCACTCCCGTTGAAGCACCGCAAGACGCGGAGCTAGAGTGCGCTTACATGCCCAAGGTGCAACTGACGCGGCATCTCTACTCCTTCTTCCCCGATCTCGAGGGCAAGGAGATCGAGGTACAGGCATCGACGGCCGCCGAGGTCGTCACCGCTCTGGAGGAGCTGGCACCTGGCATCAAGTTCTACATTTGTGATGAGCGGGGTCGACTGCGCCAGCATGTCAACCTCTTCATCAACGACGAGCGTGTGCGCGATCGGCAATCGCTTGCCGACAGCGTCGAACCCGGGTCGACGGTTTTCATCTTGCAGGCACTCAGTGGAGGTTAGGAATTGTTATGAAACGCATTCTCATTGGCACGCGCAAAGGCGCCTTCGCGGCAGAAAAGCACAATGGTCGCTGGAGCCCTCGTCTGATCGGTCACGCCGGTGCAGGCGTCAACTTCCTGGTGCGCGATCCACAGAGCGAGAAGCTGTGGGCCCTGCTCGGTCATGGTCACTGGGGCGCCAAGCTCTCGTGCACAAGCGACGCGGGTAGCAGCTGGGACGACGCCGCGCAGGTTAGCTATCCCGAAGGCGCTCGCTACATTGGCACCGAGATTCCCGGAGAGGACGGCAAGGAGCCCGGCCCGAGCATTCGCCCGGCCACCCTGCTCAAGCTCTGGTACATGGCCTTTGGTCCCGATGGCGCGCAGTACATCGGCACCATCCCCGGTGGTCTCTTCGTCAGTCGCGATGGCGGCAAGAGCTTTGCGCTCAATCGCCCGCTCTGGAATCACGAGAGCCGGGGCGGCGACCTCTTCGCAGGCGAAGGGCGCGGCAAGACCGATTGGTTCGGCACACCAGCCTCCGAGGGCGAGTTTGCCGCTGGCATTCACTCGATCGTAATCGATCCTCGCAATGCCAAGCGCATCTTGGTGGCGGTGTCCACCGCTGGTGTTCTCGAGTCCATCGACGGTGGTGAGACCTGGCGTGGACGCAACAAGGGCATGCTCAACGACTACCTGCCCAACCCGGCGGCCGAGTGGGGTCACGATCCACACTTCATCGAGCAGTGCGCGGGGCAACCCGATTTCATGTGGCAGCAAAACCACTCGGGCGTCTTCTTCAGCTCCGACGGCGCGGCTAGCTGGTCCAAGGTGAGCGCCCCTGAACAAGGTGTGCACTTCGGCTTCCCGGTCGCCGTCGACGACAAGGACGGCAAGGTCGCATGGCTGGTCCCTGGCAAGGCCGACAACGCGCGCATGGCCATCGATGGTGGCCTCTTCGTCGCGCGCACCCAGGATGGCGGCAAGAGCTGGGAGCAGCTGCGCGAGGGCCTGCCGCAAGACTGTGCCTACGACGTGGTCTACCGCCATGCCCTGCACGTCAGCGGCGACACCCTGGCCTTCGGCAGCACCACCGGCAACCTCTACGTCAGCGAAAATCGCGGAGAGAGCTGGCAGACCGTGGCCAACAACCTACCGCCTGTGTACTCGGTGCGCTTCGGTTGATAGCTAGCGGCGCGCACGGCGCGTGCCGGCCTCATGCCGGCGGCGCCCACGAGCTCGAGCGAGGTCGTATTCGTTGCGACGCCGTTTGAAACCAGGACTCTCATGGGTGCGGCCCCTCTCCCCGCACACTCCTACCCCTACCAACAAGGACACGAGACCATGGGATTCCTAGACAAAATCAAGTCGGCGAAAAACTTCGTAACCGGCGGTGGCGCCACCGTTCAAATTCAACTCGGCGATGCGGCCACCCGCGGCCAGACCATCCCGGTCCTGGTCAGAGCACAAGTGGCTGGCGCTCCCATCAAGGTGAGCAAGGTCTACCTGCTGGTGCGCGCGCGCGAGTGCGTCGCCATGACGCTTCGCGAGGACGGCAAGAAGCGCGAGATCAACGAGTCGCACGAGTCCTTCAAGCAGGAATTCGTGGTCACCGGTCCCCTCGAGCTTGCCGCCGATTCACAGCATGAGTGGACCACCGAGATTCAGCTGCCCACCTCGACTCAGGGCACCTACCGTGGCGTCAACAGCAAGCACGTCTGGGAGTTCCAGGCCGCTCTCGACACCAAGGGCAACGATCCCGACTCCGGCTGGCAGGAGCTCTCGGTCAACTAACTCTGTCTTCGGGCTTTGGCTCAGAAGAGTTCGCCGCGCCAGGATCAACTCCTTCTGGTGCGGTGACAAGATCCTGGGCTGCCGAGCCGCTCGTGTTGCTCGCCTCAACGAGGCCAGCAATTTCACCGACGCGGTGCGCTCTGCCCTTGA
Organism: Kofleriaceae bacterium; assembly: GCA_024642805.1. Classification (GTDB taxonomy): domain Bacteria; phylum Myxococcota_A; class Polyangia; order Haliangiales; family Haliangiaceae; genus NORP324. The sequence goes on from JAHEAK010000007.1 coordinate 12,715, forward strand.
AGTCCTGCAGGATGTGATAGCTGGCGGGCACGAGCACTAGCGTGATGCCGGTCGCGGCCATCACGCCGAAACCTAGGCTCACGGCCATGGGCGCCAGGAACTGCGCCTGCACTTCGGTCTCCATGAGCATGGGCATCAGACCGAAGAAGGTCGTCAGCGAGGTCAAGAGGATGGGTCGAAAGCGACGCACGCCGCCGGTAACGATGGCGTCCATGATCGACATGCCCTTGGCGCGATTTTCATTGATGGCGACGATGAAGATGAGCGAATCGTTCACCACGATACCCGCTAAGGCCACCACGCCCATCATGCTCATCATCGAGAAGTCGTGACCCATGAGGTAGTGCCCCCACAGGGCACCCACGAAGCCAAAGGGAATCGCGAGCATGATCAGAATCGGCTGCATGTAGCTGCGAAAGGCGATGGCCAAGAGCGCATAGACCCCGAGCAGCGCGAACAAGAATCCGGTCATCAGGCCCTCGTTGGCCTCCGACATTTCCTTCTCGGCACCACCCGTCGTGTAACTCAGCCCGGGATACTTCTTGATCAGGGCCGGCACGAGCTCCTTGAGCACCTTCTCATTGACCTTCTTGGGATCGGCCGCGGCCGGATCGACCATCGAGGTCACAGCCAGGACGCGAAGGCCATTGTAGCGATTGATCTTGGTGTAGGCGGTGCCGCGTTCGATGGTCGCGGCCTCAGCAAGAGGTATTTCTCCGCCCTGTGGAGTGCGAATTAAGAACTCTTCGATATTGTATTCAGACTCTCGCTCTTCCTTTGGCAGACGCACATAGGTACGCACCTCGTCACGCCCGCGCTGTTGGCGCACGGCCTCCGAGCCAAAAAAGGCCGCTCGCAGCTGGCCGGCGAGCGATCCTTCGGTCACGCCCAGGCTTCGTGCTTGAGTCGTCAGCTCGAAATCTAGCTGCTCCTTGCCGATTTCGTAGCCATCGTTGACATCGTAGGTACCTTCGAACTCGCTGAGTTTTTCCGCCAGCTCGGCCGCCGCAATTTGCAGGGTCTCGTAGTCGGGGTGACTGAGATTGACGTGAATGGGCGGCCCGGAGCCGGGACCCATGGCGTAGTTGAACGATAGCGACTCGAGGCCAACGGTGTCTTGCAAGGCCGCACGCCACTGGCGGGCTAGCTCGCTCGCTCGAATAGGGCGCTTATCGGAGGGCACCATGTAGACGGCGACCTCGACGAGGTGCGCGCCGCGATCGAAGGCCGAGGCTCCACTCATGTCGGACTTCGCGGTCAGTGCGTGGCGGCCGACCTGCGAGAACATGCCGACGATCATCTTGTCTTTGCCGCCGTTGTCCTCGATGAGTTTGTTGACCGTGGCGTTCATCTCCGCCTCGACCTGTTGCGCGCGCGCCATCGAACTACCGTAGGGCAAGCGGGCCGCACAGATGACGACGTCGCTGTCGATGTCTGGCATGTCGATGCGGCGAATGCGGCCACCTGCGAGCAGGCCGATGGAGCCGATCAGAACCGCGAAGGCGGTGGCGATGGTCATGTAGCGGTGACGCACGGCCAGCTTGAGGAAGGGTGCATAGCGGCGAGCGATGAAGTGTTCGAAACGCACCGAGAAGCGCTCCTGCCAGCGCCCAATCCAGGCAAAGAAGCCGGTGCTGGCATTTTCCTTGGTGTGGGCCAGGTGCGCGGGCAGCACCAGGAGCGACTCGATGAGCGAGAGCACCAGCACCGTGATCACGACGATCGGGATCACGCGCATGAACTTACCCATGATGCCCGGCATCATCAGCATCGGCACGTACATGACGATGGTAGTGATGACAGCAAAGATCACCGGTGTGGCCACCTCGCGAACGCCTGCGATGGCCGATGCCAAGGGCTTCATGCCCTGCTGGCGCCGCAGGTAGGCGGCCTCGCCGACGACGATGGCATCATCGACGACCATGCCCAGCACCTGAATGAAGGCAAAGAGCGAGATCATGTTTACCGAGACATCCGTGCTCGGCAGCACCAGGAAGGCGCCCAGGAAGGACACCGGGATGCCAAGGGTGACCCAAAAGGCCAGCTTCAGATCGAGGAAGAGGCCAAGCACGAGAATGACCAGCACCAGACCCATCAGGGCATTGCGGCTCAAGAGGTTGATGCGCTGCTCGTACATCTGCGACATGTCCATCCAGGTCGAGAGCGTGAGGCCCGGGGGAAGGCTGGCTTGATGCCTGGCGACCAGGTCCTTGACCGCGGCTGCCACGTCGAGCGGCTTTTCATCTCCGACGCGAAAGACCCGCAACATGGCCGCGGGTTGGCCGTTGTAGCGCGTGGTCTGCTCGATGTCCTTGAAAGCATCGCGAACCGTGGCGATATCGCCAACCGTGACGATCGTGCCGTCGGGGCTGGCGATGAGAATGATCTCCTCGAAGTCTTGCCCGACCAAGCGGCGTTCGGTCGTGCGAATCAAGACCTCGCCCTTCTCCGTTTTTACGCCGCCGCCGGGCAGCTCAATGGCCGACGCGCGAATGAGCTCGGCGACCTGATCGATGGTCAAGCCGTAGCGGCGCAGGTTCTCTTGCGAGATCTCGATGGAAATCTCGTACTCACGAGCGCCGCCAAAATCGGCCATCGAGACCCGATCGTCGCGCAGCAGCTCCTCCTTGAACTCCTCGGCCATGGCGCGCAGAGCCTTCTCGCTCTCGTCGCCGTGAATGATGAGAGAGATAACATCCATCTTGGCGGCGGCCAGAAAGACGTTGGGACGCTCCATGTCCTGCGGAAAGGAGGTGATGCGATCGACCTCGGCCTTGACCTCGTTGAGTCGCTGTTGCGCATCTTCACCGGTCTTCAAGGCGACCGTGACCACGCCGAAGCCTTCGCGCGAGGTACTCGTGACGTCGCGTACGCCATCCATGCCGCGAATGACCTCTTCGACGACCAGGACCGCGCCGCGCTCGACCTCTTCCGGGCCAGCGCCGGGATACATCAGCTGGACCATGACGAAGTCGAGATTGAAGCCGGGAAAGACCTCCTGCTTGATACTCTTGAGGTTCATCAACCCGCCGAGCAAGAGGATGATCATCAAGACGTTGGCTGCCACCGAGTTGCGAGCAAACCAGGCGAATGGCCCTTTGGCGGCCAGTGCATCCTTCTCTTCCTTGGCCAGCTCTTCGGGCGTGAAGCGCTCGCTGTAGTCGACCTCCGGCTCCTTGCTCATAGCGGCTGGGCCTTGTCAGCGGCAGGAGCGACCACCGTCTCACTGATATCGAGCCCTGAACTGCCATCCGCTGAGATCGACGAGCCCGCAGGATGGCCGTGAGGTAAGCGCAACTTCATGCCGGCGATCGGCGCCGCTATCGGACTCAGCACCACCCGATCACCGATGTCTAGACCAGAGGCGAGCACGACGGTTCGTTCCCGCCGCCACAAGACCTCGACCTTGCGCTTCTCGAGGGTGTTGTCCTTGCTCATGATGTACACCAGGTCACCCTCGCGCAGCCCCGACCTAGGCAGTTCGACCACGTGCTCGGCCTGTCGGCCCGTGATCTCGACTTCGACATAGGTGCCAAGAAGGAGCGGCAGGTTGCTCGTCGGCTCTTCCTTCTTCTCGGCTGCGGATCCCTGAGTCGCCTTGAGGCCGAGGGGATCATCGACCTCGACCAAGAGTCGGGCCATGCGACCCGCAGGGTCGACTTCCGATAGCAGTCGCAGCACTCGCCCTCGTCGCTCGATGTGCTCGCTGCCGACGCGATGGTGAATGGTCACTTCTGAGCCCTCGCTCTGGCCATTGATACCAGGCACCGCAATCCACACCAGGCGCTCGACGGGGATGGATATCTGCACCCAGTAGCTGTCAGTGCCTACGAAGCTGAGCAAGCCAGAGCCCGGTCCGACGATCTGCCCTAGCTCGACGTTGCGAGCCTGTACCATGCCATCGAAGGGTGCCCGCAAGAGCGTGCGCTCCACGCTCAGACGCGCCTTCTTGAGGCCACTCTGAGCCGACTTGAGTTGCGTGGTTGCCGAGCGCAATTGGGGTTCGCGCAGAGCGACTTCCTTGTTGGCGCCCTCGGTTCGCTTGCTGCCGAAGAGCTCCCATTCGCGTGCGGCCACTGCTCTGCGACTCTCTTCCACCGCCAGCTGCGCCTGTGCCGAGTCGACGAGTGCATACTGTTGTTCGAGAGCCAGGCGATAGTCAGCGGGGTTGACCCTGGCGATTATCTCGCCGGCGGCGAAGCTGCCTCCTGGTTGCAGCTCCGGTGATAGCTCGATGACTTTGCCACCGACCTCCGTGCCGAGCACCACCTGGCGAGCGGGCATGACGGTGCCGCGCGCGCGCACGACCACATTCGTCGAGACGTTGTCGATCTCGATGATCTCGACAGCAGCCCCCTCTCGAAGCACGACACTCTTTTGGGCCTGCGGCTTGGTCTTGACCATGTAGACCAGGCTTGCCACTCCGGCCACCAGAATAGTGATCGCGATTGCTGCTCGTAGGGCTCTATTCATGGCTGTGTGTCTCCTGGGGCATTCGGGCCCGCTCGCGCCGGTTCCTGGCTGGCCGCCTGCGTAGATTGAGAATTTTTCGGATGCAGCTCTCGCGACCACGAGCCGCCCAACGCGCGACACAGGGCAATGCGATAGGAGAGCGCTTGTTGGTGCGCCTGCACCATCGATTGCTGGATCTGTTGGGTCGTGCTCAGCGCCTGCAAGATCTGCAAGAAGCTCTGATCGCCAATGCCCATGCCATAGCGTTGGCGAGCTTCCTCCAGAGCTTGTTCTGCGATGAGCAGTTGCTGGTCTAGCTGGCTGATGTACTCGACCTGCTTGTTCTCCTGTACCAGCGCGTTTTCGACCTCGAGCATGGCTTGCAAGAGAGCCTGCCCAAAGACGTAGCTCTTCTCGCGCACGACGGCCTCGTTTCGACGAACCTCGTGCTTGCGGCGACCGGCGTCGAAGAGTGGCATCAGAAGATTGGCGGCTAGGTTCCAGATCGGGTTGAAGCTGTAGTCCTTGCCGCTGCCCATCATGGCATCCACGCTCTGGAAGGGCCCGTAACTGCCATGCAGGGTTAGAGAAGGCAACCGATTGGCAACCGCCACCGCCACTCGGTAGTCGGCAGCCTCGACTTGCAGGCGAGCGGCGCGCACGTCCGGCCGTCGCAAGAGCAAGTCGGCAGGAACGCCCGTCGAGGGCCGCTGAGGTAGTTCCGGTAGCTCCTTGGTGGCGCCAATATCCGCGCCCCCAGGTGCCTTGCCGATCAGAATGGCCAGTTGGTTTTGCAGGACACGCTCGGAGGCTTCGAGGAGCGGGCGCTGCGCTGCGACGGCGGCCATCTGCTGGCGCTGTTGCAAGACATCCAGAGAGCTGCCGAGTCCTTGCCCGAGCCGCATCTCGGCCAGCTCCAGGAACTGAGAGCTCAGTTCGACTTGCTGATCGAGAAGCTCTAGGCGGGCGCGCTGCGCAACCAGGCTAAACCAGGTCTCCGCGATCTGCGCGACCAGACTCATGGCCATGGCCTCGACTTGATCGCGCGCGGCGGCGGCGTCGAGAAGGGCCGCGTGGTTGCCGTTGCTCATCTTCTTGAAGAGGTCGACTTCGTAGGCGGCCTCGAACTTGACGGGCGAGGCGGGGAAGAAGGGATTGGCCGGCTCGGACTCGGTGTAGCTCGCTCCCAGATTCAAGAAGGGAAATCGCGCGGCGCCCGCTTGGGCCGCCACCGCATTGGCCTGATGAAGGCGCTCCCAGGCGGCTCGCACCTGCAAGTTCCCGCGCAAGGCCTGCTCGATGAGCGTGTCCAGATCCGCATCGTGAAAGTCTTGCCACCAGCGATCGGGCAGGTTGCCGCCACCATCAGAAATACTCGTAAATTCTTGCGGTATCTCAACAGGGGGAGCCGGATTGTGACTCACCTTGTGAGGGGAGCATGCGGGAGTAGCGAGGCTTGCCGCTAGAGCAATACCGACAAGTGTCCTCATGACGCAGCTCCTAAGCCCGTGGTCAAAAGCTCGACCAGACCGTTGACGAGCTCGTCTTGCGTACAGGCGGAAGGCTGTCGCTCGCTGGTGGGGGGTACTGGTGATGAGCACGTGAGCGCACCCATCACGGCCGCCGAGAGCTGATACGCAAGCATGGTCGCGTCTCCTTGTCGCAGGACCGAGCCGTCGACCTGGCCGCGTCGGATCGCCCTGGCCAGGTGATCCACCAGCAGTGGCAAAGAGTCGCCGGGGGCTGCTAGCGAGAGCAAATCGCCTCGACGCTCAGGGCCAGTGGCCGGCTGCAACGCTCGAGCATTGTCAGAGGAGAGTGCCACCCACGAGCGCAGGAGTTCGGCAACCATGCTTTGGCCATCGCGCGTGGAGCTAGAAATATTCTTAAACTCGCGTTCCACCCGATCGACGAGCTTGTCGCTCAGTTGGGCGAAGAGCTCGTTCTTCGAGGCAAAGTAGGTGTAGAGAGTTCCCTTGCTGAACTCGGCCTCGGCAGCGACTTCTTCCATCGTCGTTCCTTGAAAGCCCTTGCGCTGCAAAACGCTGCGAGCGGCATCGAGAATGGCCTCGCGGCGCTGCTCTTTTTCTCTTTCTCTACGGCTAGTTACGGGCACAACCAACAGACTCCCGGGCCCAGCAGAGCCGGTGCAAAACAGAGCGCGAGTCTACCCCCAAAACCAAGCAAGGGCGAGCACCAGGTGCCCGCCCTTTCGTTCTCGCCCTGCCTGCCTGCCGATCAGGATCGATTGGCGGATGTGGCGCGCTGGCGTGCCAGCGCGAAGCTAGCTCAACCTACTTCACATCCTTCAATATGCGCGACACGGCTTTGCTGCCAAAGGTCTTGGTCCACATGCCCAGCCAGTACTCCACGGTGTAGGCCTCGCTACCGGTCGCCGGTGCATAGCCGGCGCCCTGAGCGATGGCCTGCGCCATCAAGTTGTTGGCGGCCACGCGAACCTCGTCAGTCTTGCCATTCTTGTCAGCCCATACCATCCAACGAATGAGTTGATTGGCGACAGCGCTCGCGTCCTTCTTGCTCCAGGCAATGCCTGGCAGGTAGAGGGGACCACCGTGCCACGGGGTCTCGCTGGCGTTCTTGTCGAAACGCAGGGCCTCGGCCATGAGCTTGCCTGTGCCCTCACCTTTGAGACCGAGGAAGCCCGCGGCTTGCTGACGGGTTTGCATGTTCGACGAGTGCAGCATGGCCTCGATGAGTTTGTTGGTAGGTGCTGCTTGCAGGGCTGTCGTCAACTCAGCACGCAACTCGGGCACGCGGGTGATCGCGATCAGCATATCATCGACGTTGCCATTTTGCGCAAAGAGCGCGAGGCGCTTGGTCCATGGTCGGCGCGTGGCGGGCAGACCTTGCGAGAGGCCCTCCAATGCCATCAGTTCATCGCTCGATCGAGCGAGCTGAATCCGACCGGCAGCTGCCCAGCTGCGCACCAGCACCGAATTCGCGCCGTTCTGGCTGATCTTGGCCAACTGCGCGTCTGCATTGGAACTGCCGATCTTGACGATGGCAAGCACCGCCCGGCCCGCGGCCACCGGATGGTCCTTGCTGGTGGCCACGGCGACCAGTGACTCGAGTGTGTCATCACCGCCCTTGGCGATGCGCGCGATCGCGTCCTCGCCATTGTCGGCTTCAAATTGGCTGACCATGGTCTGCACGCTTTGCGCGCTCGCAAGTCCGCTACCTGCTAGCAGCAGTGCTGCGGCGACGATCGCCGGTTGTAGGCGCTTGCGATGCAGAGCAAAGCCAATACCCATCAGGCCAATCAACATGGCCAGAGGCATGGTACCGCTGCCGCCATCGCCGCCGCCGCCGGTGCCCGTGAAGCCACCCACACCCGTCGAGGGCCGGTTGTCCTCGTTTGGATTTAGTCGGCCATCGTCGACATCCGTGGCAAAGACTCGAAAGAGACTCGGTACGGGATCGGGCTCATTGGCCGCCACCTCCCACAGGTAGAGCTTACCGCCCATGTTGACACCGGGACCCTGTTGGATCGCGTCGTAGTTCATCTTGGAGTTGCTCTTGGCGGCCATGCGGTGCGGCGCGAACTTCAAGTTGGCCTTGGCAAGGACGTTGCGATCGAACTCGCCATCGATCACCGAGAGGGTCATTCGGCTGAGGCGATCGAGGGATTGTTTGGCCATGCGGCCGGTCTGCTCGGCCAGTTCCTCACGATTGAGAGCATCGATCTCGACACCTCGCATGCCAAAGGCCTCGCCGATGTTTAGAAGAGCCTTGGCTTTGTCCTCGACCGGATTGGTCATCTTGCCGGTGCTCATCGCCAACATGTCAGCTCCGAAGAGTTCTTTGGCGAGTCCATTGTGCGGCGTGGGATCTCGGCGCTGGGCCAGGCTTTGCAGCTGATAGGGGGCCAGATCGCTCTTGGTGCCTCCGATCACCCGCAGAGGCAGCGGATTGGTCACGTTTTGGTACAGGCGCTTGCCGGAGATTTGCCGTTTGACGTAGCTCTCAGGGATGCCGGAGATCTTGGTGGGTTTGTCGGTCAAGACGTAGACGATGTTGCGAGCGTTGCCGGCGGCATTGAAGACCGAGAGGCGCATCGGAACCACCAGGTCTTTGGTCTCGAAGCGAAAGCCCATGGCCTGTACGAAGCCATTGAAGGTCGTGCCGGCCGGGCGCTTGGCATTTGCTTCGCGCATACCCGGGCGTGGGTTGACGCCCGCCTTGCTGCCAACGTTGGTCTTGATGGCAACGAAGAACCACTTGCTGGCCACGTAGTCGTTGACGACTTCGTCCATGCCGCTCGGGTAGCGGAAGTTGTTGTCATCCATCCAGCGCTTGAGTGCCTTGGGGCTGCCTGCGGCCAGGGTTGCGACCTCGTACATGCCGACAGCTTCTTGCTTGACGACGCGCACTTCGTCGAAGGCAAGCTCGCTCTCATCTCTAGCCATGGCCGACTTGGCCACGGCACCGCCCATCGCGCGCGACATGGGGGCCATGCTCATGCGAGAAACGCGTTGCACTCTGGCAATAACCTCTGGAGGATCGATGGCGGCGGCGATGTGCGAGAAGATGTTGTCATCGACCTTGCGCAGCGCTGGCGGGCTCGGGAAGGGAATCAACATGCCGAACTCTTCGACGTTGCCCTGAAAGCCCGGTCGCAGGACCATGGTCTCCATGCCCTTGGAGTGGGCCACGTAGGTCTTCTGCACGCCAATGCGCTCAATGGTGGCGCTAGTGGCAAGCTCGAGCGGTGGTGGTGGCGGGACCATCCCGCACGGATCGGCGCTGGCCGGGGCCATGGAGCCAAGGCTCATAGCGAGCGTGGCCAGGATGGTCGTTAGCGTGGTTCGTTTGCTTTTCATTTCAATTCAGTGCTCCAAGAACTATTCGGGAAGGGACATCTTGATTTCGACCGTGACCGGAATCTGGGTCTCGGTATCGGTTAGGAAGATGTGATCGATGACTTGCCAGTCGTGTCCGCTCTCTTGAACCGTGAACCACGGCCCTGCACCGAAGTGCGTTGCTTCCACTCAATAGCGTGACCACAAATAGTTGACGCCCGTGCGCATGACGGTGCCGTTGAACTCCATCGCCTGCAGTTCCTCGCCAACAACGGTGAGGTGTTGCTTCTGGCCAATGGGTACGCTCTCGGGTCCGTAGCTCACACGTGTGCGACCGGCCTCGTCGACGAGGCGCAACGAGACCAGCGCGTGGTCTCTGGCCAGCTCGCGCTGCAAGACCTGCAGGTGCGTGTCGGGCAAGCCCTCGGTGCCGTAGTCGACGATGTAGCGCTTGGTGTCGAGCCCGTAGAAGAGCAGCTTCTCGAGAGCCTGTCCCGGCTCCTCAGCATCACTGCTTGCGTACTCGGCCAGCGTGCGCTCGTAGTCAGCGGCCGTGAAGGGATCAATGTGATGCTTGGCCAGCGAGCAGCTGGTGGTACACGCTTCTTTGTCCTTGCCCGTTGGCTTGGGCTTGGAGCTGGGAATCGGGTCCTCGAAGACCACTCGCACCACCTCGCTCTCGGCGGCGGTGGCGGGTGAGGGTCGGGTCGTGAGCCACACCGCACACCCGAGCAGCGCCCCCAGGCAGGTGGCTACAAGTCCAGTGCGGCGCATCGTTTTTCTCCCTCGTGCTCGAGCGTGGTCATAGGGGGGTTCAACGAACGCCGGCGCGAGGCGGTCTATTCCGCGATCTCAATCACGATCTTGGGCCCCCAGGATGCCTGCAGCGGGCTCGGGCGTCCCTGCGCCCCGGCTGGCCTGAGGATACCCGCGAAAAGGCGCGCACAAACGGCCTGGCAACATCCTCGGGGCGAGGCGCCCAAGCAGCGAGGGCAACGGCGCCAGCCACAGCCCAGCTCGCAGAAATCGAGCACTTTCTGTACTCTTGCTAGACTAAGCCATGTCGCGCGACTCTGACGAAATTCGGCTGACCACCCTCGTGGAACACGGTGGTTGAGCGGCCAAGTTGAGTCCAAGTGACCTCGCTCAGGTTCTGAGCGCCCTGCCCCTGGTTACCGATCCGGCGGTCCTCGTCGGTACCAGCACCGCCGATGACGCCGCCGTGTACAAGGTCTCTGACGAACTGGCCATCATCCAGACCGTCGACTTCTTCACGCCTATCGTCGACTCGCCGTGGAGCTTTGGTGCCATCTCGGCCGCCAACAGCATCAGCGATGTCTACGCCATGGGCGGTCGCCCCATCATGGCCATGAACGTGGTCGGCTATCCGCGCAACAATCCCAAAGCGCCGCTCTCCGCGCTAGGTGAAATTCTTAAGGGCGGCGCGGCCAAGGCTGCCGAAGCGGGCGTGAGCGTGGTCGGTGGGCACACCATCGACGACAACGAGCCAAAGTACGGCATGTCGGTGACCGGCTTCGTGCATCCCGACAAGATCTGGCGCAACGTGGGCGCTCACCCCGGCGACAAACTGGTCCTGACCAAACCGCTTGGCACCGGCATCATTTCCACAGCCATGCGAGCAGGCGTCGCGCCGCCAGCCGTCGCCGAGGCCGCTATCGTCATGATGAGCTTGCTCAATCGCGGAGCCGCCGAGGCTGCCAGCGATCTCGATATCCACGCCTGCACCGACGTCACGGGCTTCGGTCTCCTCGGTCATCTGCGCGAGATGCTCGGCGGCTCCCTCGATGCCGAGATCGACGCCGCCAGCGTGGGTCTGCTCGGCGGTGTTCTCGACCTGCTGGCACAGGGTCATCTGCCCGGGGGCAGTCGCAGAAACCGCAGCTCGCTGGAGAGCATTCTCAGCGTCGCCCCCTCGGTTGCCGCTCCTCTGGTCGATATCTTCTGCGATGCGCAGACCTCGGGCGGCCTGCTCTTCGCGCTCGCTGACGATCAGGCTGCGATCCTGAGCCAGCGCTGTGCGGCCGCCGGCGTGCCCGCCTTCACCATCGGCAGCTTCAGCGATGGCAGCGGGCGCATTTCGCTGCGCTGAACCTATCGCCGCGGCCCTGCCACGTCCAGGCCCCACGGCCTAACGCAAGACCTGCTACCACCGGCGCTTGCGGCCCTTTCTCAGCAGCCGCCTAGGCGCCGTTGCGGGACTGATAGGCCACGGTGGCGCGCTCGACCTGGCTCACGAACTTCTTGTACGACAGCTGGCCGCGCACGATTTCGCCGTCCTCGAGATGTGATTTGGCGTGCTCGGTCAAGGTGGCAGCGAGCTCGACGTCATCGACGTACAAGTTGACTTCGTCGTACACGCCATGGCTCAGCTTGGTGAAGTTGGCGGAGCCGACGTCGCAGTAGCGTCCATCGACCACCACCATCTTGGCGTGCACCATGCGCGGATGGAGAATGATGCACAGGTTGTCAGGAGCACCCGTCGCGCGCAGCATCTTGGCAATCGTGGCCCTGGCCAGCGAGCGCAGGACGTTGACGTCGCGCCCCGTTACCAGTGTGACATCGACGCCTCGATTGACCGCATCGATGAGGGCGTTGGTAAAGCGCACGTCGCCGAGATAGGCCATCTCGATGACCACCGAAGACTGTGCGCCCTCGATGAGCGAGAGCCGCTCTGCCAACATCGGGCAGGTCTTCTTGTCGTGGGCGGCACGATTGTGCAGCAAGAAATCGATGCGTCGCTTGGCGTCGAACTCGACCTCGCCGGCCATACGCAGACGCATGCGCGTGACATGCTCGGCGCCAACCACCTCGATCATCATGTCGATCCAGTCGTTGTGGTGCTCGTCGCCAATGCCCATGCTGCCAAGCACCAGGATCTCGTCATCGAAGATGTAGATCTTGCTGTGATCGAAGCGCTTCTTGTCGTAGCTCACCTCGACGTTTTCGTGAGCGAGCAACTCGTCGACCAGCGGGTTGGGCTGCTGACGCACTCGCTCGCGACGCTCGGTGAGACGACGGCGACGTGCGAGCTTCTGCTGGCGCTTGAATTCCTTGAGGCCTTTTTGCAGCTTGGCCTCACGGCGGTCGGCGCGCAGCTCGGCCTTTTGCTCCTTGCGCTCCGCCTTGGACTCCTTGCCACCGTAGGTTCTACCGAGAACCCATGCTTGGAATTTTTCTGTCGGTCGCGACGACTTGTGAAAGAAGCTCTGGTTGTTGCCACCGGAATATTCGTAGACGGCGGCTACGCGATCCTTGTGGATCTGCACCTTGACGCCGCGCTTGGCCGCTTCCAGAACAGCCGCGCCGAGGCGATTGCCAATTTCGTCGTCACACCAGAGAAAGGCGTGGATCTCGATACTCGAGCGTGCGTTTGCAACGTGCTCCAGAATGGCCTCGAAGGCCTCCGGGCCGCCGCCTAACACCCTCAAGTCTGACATCGGACAATGAGTAGCCCGCGATGCCTTTTTGGACAAGTGAAAAGCCCTCAGATTTCGCTTTTGAGGCGCTGTAAGCGCCTGTTTTTATGTCACTCATCGGGGGCTTCCTGGCTCAGCCACAGGGCTGCCGATCCTTGCTGCGCTGGACCGAGATGGCGACCATCGCAGGGCCGCCACCGACAACCAGGCCCCGACTAGCGCTTGGCGATCTCGACCTTTTTTCGGGTCGCGTCAGCCGCTTTGCGATCGGCTGCGTTGAGGATCCGATACGAAAGTTCGCCAAGGCGAACCACTTCATTGAGCTCGTTGTAACCACCAACGAACTCACCGCGCAGGTAGATGTAAGGCACGGTGTCTTGCTTGGTGGTAGCGACCAGCTTGCCCTCGAGGTGCGTGTTCTCCGAATCGTCGAGCTCAATGAAGTCGAAGTCAACCTTGCCCTCGTTGAGCAAGGTCATGGCGCGACCTGTCCACGGGCACGACTTGCGACCGTAGACTTGCGCCGCCACCTCGACGTCGCCGAGACCTTTCTTCTTCTCTCGGGCGGCATTCTCAGCTGCCGTCGGAGGAGGCGCGGCAGCGGCAGCCGCAGCGAAGGCGGCCTCTCGTTTGCGCAGCTCGGCGTCCTCGTCTTCGAGACGAACGCCGCCGATCTTGGCCAGGCGCTCGCCGATAGCGCGCAGCCTTGGCGAGTCCTTGCGCTCCAAGAGGTAGTCACGCAAGTCACCACCAAGCTCATCGGCGCGGTTGAGACCAGCGGCCACTTGCTTACCTGCAAGTGCCGCGGCCTTCTTTGCCGAACCCAGAAGATCGTCTCGGAACCCCATCATTCTTAGGCCAGAACGTTGAGTTGCGTACGGCCCTTGGGGACCGGCGTGCGGTTCTCGTCGACCACATCGGTGTCTTGTTTGACGGCCGAGTGGCTCTGCTTCTTGGCGGCCTTGGCAGCGGCAATCTTGGCCACGATAGCCAGGTTGGTAGCCTTGCCCTTGTCGAGACCAAGGAGCTTGCTGGCCTGGTTGCGCAGGTGCGTGAGCTTGTTCTTGCGCTGACCGATCTCGTGAACCAGATCTGCCGTGGTGCAGCCGTAGACGTGCGGGCTGCGGTGGAAGGCGTGGTTCATCTTGGGATGCTTGACCAGGTAAGCCTTGACCTCGTCCATGGTCATGCCGGCTTCGGCCAGAGCCATGTCGACCTCTTTTTTGGCCAGCTGCTTGGCCTTGAAGAGCTGCATCTGCACGCGGCTGTAGACGTTGACGGCGCCGTCGCCGTTGGTCTCGATGGGCAAGAAGATGCCTTGTGGGTACATCTCGGTGATCATCGACTGCACGCCGTCGGAGACCGAGCTCGATGGCATGCAACCAAAGGGCTTGATCGACAGGGTCATGTTGACCTTGCTCTTGGCGATGTTGAGGATCAGCTTGCCGACCTCCATGTGACCTTCGCCGCCGCGCAGGTTGTTGTCGTAGAAGGCGTGGCTCACTTCGGCCAGGTCGTCCATGTCGGCCAGGTGGAAGTCGGTGAGGCCCATGGCGTGTGCGGTGCTCTGGAAGAGCGAGCGCAGGACTTTGTCGGCGGCGAAGAGGGTCGCCAGCTTCTTGCGAACGTCGACGCCCTCGAGACCAAACTTGCTCTTGGTGTCAGTGCCGCGCAGGTTGGCGCGCTCTTTGGTGTCCCACTGGGCTTGCCAGAGCATGTACAGCAGCCAGGCCGCGACGACTTGAATGTCGACTTCGGCGCCCTCGGCCTCGAGGAAGCGCTGCATACCGTAGTTGCCATCGCCTTCGGTGGTCATGGCCCAGAACTCGCCGATGATGCCGACCTTGGGCACGATGCGGGTGCGATCGACTTTGACCGCGCCCATGATCTTGCGGCACTGGTAGACGGCCTTGATGATGCTGGCGT
>JAHEAK010000274.1 GCA_024642805.1 Kofleriaceae bacterium
CAGGTTATGCGGCCGCCGTGCTCTCACGTGTGGCTCGCGAGGTGTACTCCATCGAGCGTCATGAGCCACTGCTGCGCGCTGCCACCGCAAGTCTGCGCGCCAACGGCTACGAGAATCTTCATTTGCGAGTCGGCGATGGATCGCTGGGTTGGCCCGAGGCTGCTCCCTTCGACGCTATCGTCGTGGCGGCGGGCGGGCCCACGGTCCCCGAACCCCTGCTCCAGCAACTCGCGCTTGGCGGGCGGCTCGTGATTCCCATCGGCCCAACCCCAAAGTCGCAGGAGCTGATTCGCGTGACCCGCAAGGGGCCTGACGAGTTCGTGCGCGAAAACCTGGGCAGTGTGCGATTCGTGCCCCTGGTCGGCGAGCACGGCTGGACACCTCACGCGCCCTCGTCTTCTAAGAGCATACCTGCCCTGCCCTCGCTCATCCGCGAATGCGCCCAGCCCATCGAGGACATCGAATCGGTCGACCTGGGCGCATTGCTGGAGCGAATCGGCGACGCCCGCATCGTGCTGCTCGGCGAGGCCACCCACGGTACCTCGGAGTTCTACCGCATGCGCACGCGCATCAGTCAGGAACTGATCCTGCGCCGAGGTTTTACGATGATTGCGGTGGAAGCAGACTGGCCCGATGCTGCGCATATTGACAGGCACGTGCGACGCCAGAAGGCCCAGCAACGTGAGTGGTCGGCCTTTTCGCGCTTCCCGCAGTGGATGTGGCGCAATCGGGAAGTCCATGAGCTCGTCGAGTGGCTGCGCGAGTACAACCTCGAGGCCCGCACTCCTGAGCAGCGGGTGTCGTTTCACGGCCTCGACCTCTACAGTCTCTACTCGTCCATCGGCGAGGTGCTCACCTACCTCGATCGCGTCGATCCGCCCACGGCTGCGGTCGCTCGCGAGCGCTACGGTCGGCTCACGCCCTGGCAGAATGATCCGGCCGTGTATGGACGCGCTGTGCTCACTGGGCGCTACCGCTCTTGCGAAGACGAGGTCGTATCGATCCTGAGCAGACTACTGGCCCGGCGCATCGAGTTCATGGTGCACGACGGCGAGTCCTTCTTCGACGCCGTGCAAAACGCAAACGTCGTCAAAGAAGCCGAAGCCTACTACCGCACCATGTACTACGGTGGGGCAGCGTCCTGGAACCTGCGCGACCAGCACATGTTCGACACGCTCAAGCGCTTGCTCGAGCATGGTGGCTCCGAGGCAAAGATCATCGTGTGGGAACACAACTCGCATATCGGCAATGCCAAGGCCACGGAGATGCACCGGCGTGGCGAGCACAATGTCGGATCGCTGGCGCGCAGCGAACTCGCAGATCAGACCTATCACGTCGGCTTTGGCACCGATCACGGCATCGTCGCAGCCGCCAGCGAGTGGAATGGCCCTGTCGAGTTCAAGAAGATTCGCCCGGCGCACGAGCAGAGCTACGAGCGCCTATGCCACGAGAGTCGCTGCCCAGCTTTTCTGCTGCACCTCTTCGAGCCCAAACGCCTCGCCTTGCGCGAAGAGCTCATGCAGGAACGGCTCGAAAGGGCCATCGGCGTCATCTACCGTCCGGAGAGCGAGCTACAGAGTCACTACTTTGGTGCCGTGCTCCCCGAACAATTCGACGAGTACATCTGGTTTGATGCCACGCACGCAGTGACGCCTCTGGGACGGGAAGTTCCACATGGCGCACCCGATACCTATCCCTTCGGCTTGTAGGCAGTGCTGCGAGCCTGTGCTGCGAGCCTGTGCTGCGAGCCTGTGCACTGCGCGCCTATCACCGCCGAGTCTGTGCACTATTGCGTGCCAGGATGAAGTTTCACCCATGGCCTCGACTGCCAAGCCCTAGCGCCGGCCCCTTTCTCCCGATGTGAGCGCCAATCGATGCTGGTACGGGCCGTGCACTAGAGGAGAGTGTCGGCGGCCCACTTGGGTCGTCTGGCGAGCCGGGTCTCGTTGGCGACCTTGTCGTCGGCAGTCCACAAGGCTTGAACGGGGTGAACTCTCTGGAGACAGGAGGAAAGGCTGAGCATCAATAACACGCTGGAGGCAAGCGCCAACGCCACAACGAGGCGTCGACGAGAAATGTCATGAGCGGAGAGGAGGTGAGGACCTCCTCTGGTGCTCGGAGAAAAACCCGAGGAAGCAGCAAACACAGGAAGGGATCGAGCATGGCATAACGAGGAAATCTCTGTGTGCCTGTAACGGATCGACAGTTGGAGCAATACCCTGGAGGCGAGGCGCACAGCGCTCAACGACATGAGGGGACAGGCTGGTGACGAATCAGTCGGGCTAGCTGGCGGGGAAAACCCTTGAAGTGAAATCTCGCACGTGGCAGTGGGGCGAAACAGACTCACAAGGTAGCGGAGGAGCAAGTCGTCGAGAGCATGCGAAATGCTGAGGGCGGAACAAAGGCAGGACCGGGAATCCTGCTGCGCAGTGGACTCTAGCTACTCAAGTCGCGAAGGAGAGCGAAACCCCAAGGAAGGTGCTCGACGTCTGTGGGCGGCGGGCCGTGGAAGGCAGGAGGACTCTGAAGGGGAGCGAAGCTTATGAGAGGATATCTCCGAGATCTGGTGAGATCGGAATGACGGCAGAGCTAGGAAAACCGCGCAGGCGTCTAGTGTAAGCGAAGACCAAGGCGGGAGGGGCTAACCCAATAGGCTCCTACGGCGATGCAAACAAGACTCTGAAAAGCAGCAGACCTCATGAGAGGCGCATCAGCGAGGGCGGCGACGCCACGCTGATACCAGTCTTCACACGTGATACTTCGAAGGGGAAGCGGCTACCAGACGGTCCACTTGGGCCGCCGACGATCGACGGGGCGCACATGCTTGCGCCTCGTCGCGCAGGAAGATGGTGCTAAAGCGTCGCAGACCATTGCGACGCCAGCGCGCGTAGGGCTCGATCCCGTAGTACTGCGTCCACCAACGCTCGCGAATGTGAGAGCGCGCAAACTCGTGGACCTCGCGCACCTTGAAGTCCAGCGGCGTCAGGCCCGCTTCCAGGGTCAGGCTCTCGCGCAGGTCGAGACTCATACCGTCGATGAAGAGCGCCGATCGCTCCTTTAGCAGGGGAACCACAGCCCAGAAGGCCTGCTTGGCGGGCTCGACATCCATGTGACACAGAACGTTCTGCATGAACACGATGTCAGCCGGCTGCAGAGCCAGTGCTAGGCCCCGGTCCAGTAGGTTTGCTTGCTGGAAACTGACCCTGGCACGCAAGTGCGGCTTGACCAGGTAGTGGTCGTCGCTGGCGTCAAAGGTCTGCGTGAGGAAGGCCTCGGGAAGCTCTCGCTCGTGAACCTCTTGCTTGCTGTACACGCCGCCCTCGGCGCGCTCGATCATGTCGGCGTGCAGGTCGGAAGAGGTGATGTGAAAATCGAGGTGTGGAAAGTGTTCGTAGAGAACCGAGGCCAAGGTGTAGGACTCAGCCCCTGTGGAGCTGGCGAAGACCTGGATGTCGAAGCGCTCCTTGCCTCGACCCGTCAAGAGTTGCTCCATCACGGGTCCACACAGAGCTTCGAGCTGCCCAGGCGATCGATAGAAACAGGTGTAGGTATGCCTCTCGCTCTTCACTGCCTTTTTGAGCAGCTCGTCGCGCCGCGCCAAGCCATAGCGATAGAGCAACATGCCATAGACAAGGTCGTGCTTCAGAAACCGGTACGAGCGCCTAAGCACCGAGTGCTCGGATCTAGTCATGCAGCCTCCGAATGCCGAAGTCTCTGAGCTCGCGAGGTAAAAGCGCCACCGACGAGCGCCCGTGGCCCATCAAGGTCAGCTCATCGAGCTTCCGATAGCCACTCTTGGATTGGCCCTTCTTCGAGCTCCAGTTCGTGGTTTCCACATAGCCGATGAGTCCTTCATGCGAGCTCCACTTGGGTCGCTCGAAGATCTGGTGGTGTCTATAACTCTGCAGACCGAATCCTCGAAAGGCCGGCAGCGTGAACCCGGCATAGTTGTAGACGTAGCCATCGGGAATTTGAATGCGAAAGCCTGGGAGAATCTCCGGCCGGCCGCCATCGTGGATCCAGGTGTAGCCGCCCAACTCGCCACCGACGAAGCTCAGTAGACAGCTGTCGCCATCCAGAAAACGCTCGATGAGTTCGTCGCCGATGCGCCAATCGCTATCCTCTCGCATGTTCTGCAAGTCGTGCTCACTGGCCACACGGCAGGAGAGTCTCGCGGCCCGCTGCGGGTCCAGGGGCGATAGATCCTCTCGCCTCAGATAGATGACCTCGATGCGCCGAATCTGCATGCGCCGCTTGGCGACGCTGTACATCGAGGTCTGCAGCGCCCGGCTGTAACCGACCCGCGCCGCTTCGTTTCTGAGGTTGTACATGAAGCCTCTTGCTGTCATTGCCGTTGTTCCTTTCGCTCTCGGGGATCGAAGGCGAAGCGCACCCGTGCTTCACCAATTGCTATCTGCTCGCCGACACTCACGATGCCGAGCGCACACCGCACATATTTGGCCGCGCCCACCTCGGCCACCTCTGCTACCTGACCGGCGCAGCAAAGCTCCTGGCCCGGATAGCTGCTCTTGACCACCTTCCATTCCAGTCTCTCGAGCTGCCCGTGCTCACCGGACCAGTTGGTCATCAGACGAGCGAGGTAGTTGCCCATCAGTCCGCGCTGAACCGCCACATCGGGAAAACCTTCCGCAAGCGCCTTGTCCTTGTCGTAGTGAATGTGGTGGCGATTCCAGGTGATGGCGCTAAACATGAACACATGGCTTCTGGTAGGCGTGAATCGCAGCTCGCCGACGCTGCTTCCTGGCCGCAGGTCGAGCACGCCGTGAGCCTCAGCGCTCGACATGGCTGTCGACCTCGCTGCGCTTGACGTAGGTGGCGGTCTCACGAGCGACCATCTCGCCTCGTTGGTTCTCAAAAGCAGTCTCGACGACGATGAAGTAGAGCCAGCCGCTTCGGCCTTGTTTGGCCGCGACGTCGCGCAGGCGTGATCGAAAGGTGATGGTGTCGCCAGCCTTCACTTGCGCGAAGATTTCGAATTCACTCTGGCCGCCCACCGCTCGCGCGGCAGGCACAGGCACGTCCAGTTCCTTTGGCGAACCGTCGGCCGGTAACTCCTCCAGTGCAAGGTCCTCGAACATGAAGACCTGGCAGATGAGAGGTGGTCCGATAAGGGTTCCGTCAGAGTCGGCTTCCACCTGGCTCATGCCAATGGCCTGGGCAAAGCGCCAGATGTCGCGAGCGGTGACCTGATAATGTCGAACCTTCTCGATGCCGATGAGCTGTCGTGTTTCCTGCGATATTTCTGGTCCCTCGCGTTCCATGGCAAGCGAGCCTTTGCACAGGCTGTTCCTAGCTCGTTTGGCAAAACCACGCGCAGCGGAGGGTATTGCCGAGCACCCATTCGGCCGGCATTGCAGAATACTTCGCAGGCCTAGGGATTAACTCGCGCGCGGCGACCGGACCGACCACGACTCCGGAGGTCGAGGGCATGCGCGCGGAGATGTGACAAAACATGCAGGCGGGCCTCGGCGAGGCGCGTGATTGCAAGGGCTTAGATCTTCTGGGGAACACGAAGCCACGGCATGTAATCTGCTCTGTATTCGGCACAGGTTGAGATCGGGACTCGCTCTGTGCCGCGAGCTCCAGAGGGGATTCGTTGTGGAGATTTTGCTCATTGAGGACGACCCGGCCATTCGCCTTTCGCTTGCCGCTACTCTACGGGACAGCGGTCGAGACGTTGACGTCGCGCGCGATGGCAACGAAGGCATGCGCCAATTGCGAGCGCATGCCTACGACCTTGTCATCTCCGATGTGAAGATGCCCGGCCCCGATGGTTTCACGATTCTCGAGTACGCCCGCCGCACGCGCCGTTCGTCTGACATCATTCTCATCACTGGCTTTGGAGCCATCGACGATGCGGTCACGGCTATCAAGCAGCGCGCCACTGACTATCTGGTCAAGCCCTTCACGCCCGAAGACCTCTTGTACTGTGTGGAGCAGGTGGAGGCGCGGCAACGCCTGAACCGCGAGACGCTTCGGCCACAGAGCGATACGGAGCTCAACCGCCATGGCCTGGTCGGCAGCTGTGCAGGCATTGCCTATGTCAGGGAACAAATTGACGCCATCGGCCCCAGCGATGCGCCCGTGCTCATTACCGGCGAGAGCGGCACGGGCAAGGAACTGGTAGCCCGTGCTCTGCATGGCGCTAGTGCCCGCAAGGATGGCCCTTTTGTCGCCATCAACTGCGCATCCTTTCCGAACACGCTTCTCGAGGCCGAGCTCTTTGGCCACGAGCGCGGTGCCTTCACCGGCGCTGACCGGGCGCGTGAAGGTCGCTTTGCGGCTGCCTCTGGCGGCACCCTCTTTTTGGATGAGATAAGCGAGATGGAGCCAGCCTGTCAGGCCAAGCTACTGCGCGTCTTGCAGGAGCGAGTCTACTCGCCCCTCGGCACCAACAAGTGCTTCGAGCTAGACGCGCGCATCCTGTCGGCGACCAACCGCTCTCTCCGCGACCTGGTCGAGGCCCGTGAGTTTCGCGAGGACCTCTACTATCGCGTCAAGGTCCTCACCATCGAGCTACCGCCCTTGCGCGAGAGAGAGGGCGACCTGGTGCCATTGTGCAGTCACTTCCTGCGCAAGTTCGCCGGCCCTCACAGCAGGCTGCGAGTCTCGGCGGCCGCCTGGACGCTGCTCAGCGAGTACTCCTTCCCTGGCAACGTTCGCGAGCTCGAGCACGCCATTCAGCACGGCACGGTGCTGGCCGGCGCCTCGCCATCAGACGAGATCCAGGTGCAGCACTTACCCAGCGAGCTGCGTACCACCAACCTGCCTCCCCCAGAGGCAGCCGAGCCGCAAATTCTCCCTCTGACTTCGACGGTCAAGGCCTTCGAGCGCAAACAATTGCTGCGTGCTGTCGCCCTTTGCGGCGGCAACAGGACACTTGCAGCCAAGGCGCTTGGGATCTCACGAAAAAACTTCTGGGAAAAACTCAGGCGTCAGGACATA
>JAHEAK010000275.1 GCA_024642805.1 Kofleriaceae bacterium
CGGTCGTTGAGATGGCAGAGGCGCCGCTTGCGCTGGCAGCGCTTTGCCGCAGCGCTGACAGAAGGAAAATCCAGCCGGCGTCTGCCCCCACACTCCTGGCATTGACGAGGCTCGTTGCCAGCGACATGCGGGCGCGAGAGGCTGCCGGGTGGAGGGGTTGGCGCGGGCGCGCGATGGCGTGGCGGCTGTTGCGGCGTGGGCGCCGGCGCCATGATCGTTTGGCCAGCGCGCTGTGGCTGCGGAGCGCTGGCATGCGGAGCGCCCGCATGCGGAGCGCCCGCATGTGAAGCCCCGCCATGTGAAGCCCCGCCATGTGGAGCGCTGCTATGAGGAGCACCGGCATGTGGAACGCTGGCCACGGGCGGCACGGGTGTCGGTGTCATGCCCGAGAGCTGGGCACCGCATTGCCGACAGAACTTCATGTTGGGCGCGTTATCGGCCTGACAGCGCTCGCAGATCTTGCTTGCCGTTGGACGGGCGGCCGCTGGCTTGGGCGCCTGCCCTTTGGCGGGCAACCCTCCTGGCCCCACGTGAGTCCCACCGGGGCCCGGCTCGGCAAGACGAGTTCCACAGTTTAGACAGAAGGTCGCGCTAGGCGCCCCTTGGTGACCGCAATTCGTACACCGCATACCTGGTGATGCTCTTGTTGTTAGTCGGGTTGTGAAAGTTGGATAAGGACAGCCCAGGAGAATCGGAACCATCGCCGATTGCATGGTGCTCGCGGTCTTGCTAAACCCACCGCTCCTGCTGCCAAGCTAGCAAACCTACAGGAAAAAGGTCAACCCAGCTCGTGTTTCAGCCAACGCAATCGAAGCTCCCTTCCAAGAGCCCTTGGCCTCGGCCAAGCCTGGCGCTCGTCGCCGCGCTGGCGATGTGCCTGGGGGCGCTCGGCTGCGACCACAGCACGGCGCGCACCGCAGCCTTCCGCGCCCGCCCCGACAGCACCAAGGCCGGCGACCTGCAGGGCCCCTTCTCCGGGCAGGTGAGCGATGCCGCCACCCACGATCCGGTCTCGGGTGCCTTTGTCTACGCCAGCTGGACCTACGAGAGCGGTCAGGGCGCCATCCAACCGATGGGCTTTCGCTTTGCGGTCGCCTCTACCGACGCCAATGGCCGTTATCAAATCGAAAGGGTGCAGAGCCCACCAGCTGGCCGACTGACGGATTTTCAGTTGGTCATCTACAAGCGAGGCTACGTCGCCTATCGAAGTGATCGGCGCTTTCAGGACCTGGGCCCGCGCTTCGACTTCGCGCAGAAGAACAACGAAGTGCAGCTCGATCGCTGGAACTCTGGGCTCAGCCACGTACGCCATTTGCGCTACATCGGCGGCGGCGGTCCCCTCGCCTCGCTCACCGCCTGGGAACAGGACGAAGCCGCGGTCGAACTGAGCGGCGGCGGCTCCTCTAAGATGTCTTCTGATCTGCTTTCGACCCTAAGCGATGGGCGGCTCATCGCTGCCCAGCTGCTGGGCGAGGCCGAGATCAAGGACATCACGGGCTTCGATGGCAGCTTCGAGAGCGGCCCCCTCAACGACGAGGCCGACACCGATAGTTACTCTTCACAACACTTCAAGGCTCTCGGTCAGCCCGAGGTCTATGACGTCGCGCTGCGCCTGTGGCGACTCGATGGCGACGCCAGCCAGGAGCGCTTTTCCGAGCTGGAGAGCACACTGCCAGGGGTGAGCCTGCGCAACGATATTGCCGATCGCAGCCTCTTGGCCGTGGAAGGCGATATTCAAGGTTTTGCCTTCATGGACGCCCGCAGAGGACTGGTGGTGCTCATCACCTGTGGCAAGGGCCAGTGCAGCAAGATTGAGCACCTCGTCGAGATCGCTCGCAAGGTGTACGAGAACATTCAAGCCGTGATGCCGCAGGGCAGCGCTCCATAAGCGGACTAGGTGGAACTGACATGAAGCGGACAAGCAGCCTCTTTGCAGCAATCCTGGTAGTAGCCCTCGGCCAAGGGGAAGCCAAAGCGTGGGAGCCAGCAACCACCCATGCAGGCTTGACCGAACAGGCGGCCCTCGGTTCGGCCCTGCACTCGCGCCTTCGCGAACACTTCGGCACCGGCCGAGGTGTCTACGCCATGTTGACGATTCCGGAGGCAGACGCCCCCGAGCTCTTCGCCGTATTGCGCCGACTCAACCCGACCCACGGCTACGTCCCCGACACCCGCGGGCGCATGAGCGCGCTCAGCTGGTTGGTGGCAGGATCGGTGATCGCGGATGTGCCTTCGGCCCTTGCTGGCAATCACTTCTTCGATCCGCGCACGGGCAAGGGCCTGTCTGCGGCGACCGCCGGCGGCCTGATGCGCCGACTGCAGCGCGGGGCGCTTGGCGTCGGTAGCGCAGCCTCGCTCGGTGCCGGCGGCGAGCCGGCTGCCAGCTGGTGGCGCTCGGAAGAAAATCCCATGGGCTACCTCGGCTTTGCCGATCAGTTTCGCAAGGCCGTCTCGACGGCAAGCCCTGCACAGCGCGAGCGCCATCTAGCGGGCACTCTCCTGGCCGCCGGTGCCATGTTGCACGTGCTCCAGGACATGGGTTCGCCCTCGCATGTGCGCAACGACCTGCGCGCCCATCAAGAGCACATCGGCACAGCCGAGACAGACCTCGGATCTCGTTTTGAACGTCTCGCTGCCCTGGCCTTTGGTCGTCTCGGCGTGCCAGCGCCCAATGACAAACCGGCCATCACCGGCCTCGGTGCCTTCTTTAGCAATGCGGAAGGCACTGGCCTCGCCGACATAACAGAGCGCAGCTATTTTTCGAATGGCACCCTGCCGGCGCTAACGCCCGTCGAGCGCAACGCCGGCGCCAGCGAGCTGATGCGACGCATTCAGAGCAAGCTCCGTCGTCCGGAGCCAAGCCCTCCGCCGCGACTGGATGTGGTCGCTGCTCGGAACAAGGCCGGTGCCACATGGACCAACGCCGATGGCGTGTGCCTCACTCGTTATAAGTGGGAGCGCGCGCGCATGCGCTTCTGGATCGATGACCGCTGTGCACTGGAGCAACTAGAAGCAATCCTCCCCACGGTCAGCGCCTACGGCGTCGCGTTCCTCGACGAGCTCTTCCCTGGCGACCTGCGCCTCGAGGCGAGCGGCCAGGCCTTGCGAGTGCGGGCCGATTCGCCCCGCTTCGGTGCTGGCAAGGTGCAGGCGTTTAGCGACAGCGCCGATGGCAGCCGAAGCGAGTACTTCAGCGCTGAGCTGAGCCCTGGCGCAAGCCTAGAGATTCCCGCGCCTGGCAAAGGCAGTGTGCGCGTCACTGTCCTCTTCGACGGTCGCGACGCCACAGGTGCGGATCTGCTGGCCACCACCAGCAGCCCCTGGCCTCTAAGCAAGTAGCACTCTAGCGCACGCTGCTCGCCCATGTCGCGAGCGGCTTCGCGAGTGGCGTCGCGCTCAAGTCGCGAGTGGCGTCGCGCTCAAGTCGCGCGTGGCGTGGCGCTCAAGTCGCGCGTGGCGTGGCGCTCAAGTCGCGAGTGGCTTAGCTCTCGAGCTGTCGCAAGAGATCGAGGGTCTCTAGATCGCGGGGCGACACGACCTTTGCCGCCACCAAGAGCTCGCGAGCGCTCTCGGTGTCCCCGGCCTCCAGGAGCTCTCGAGCACCTTCGCGATGTCGGCGCGGCAGATCGGGATCCAGTGCCAGGGTGCGGGCGGCCAGACTCTTTGAGCGTTCGCTCTCGCCAGCGGCGTCTGCCAAGCGAGCAGCGTGCGCCAGGAAGAAGGCCGCGTGCTCATAACCGGGCTGGGCTTCGTAGGCTTGCTCGGCGTCGTCCGCAGCAGCGCTCAAGTCTCCGAGTTCTTCTGATATGCGGGCCATATCGAACCATGCCCAGGCGAAATCGGGTTTGTCGGCGACGACCTGCTCGAGGTTGTTGCGGGCCTCTTCGAGTTTCTCCTGGTTGGCAAGAGCGCGGGCCAGGCGCCAACGAGGGGCGATGGCTTGCGGGTCGCGTTTGAGTTGCCTTCGTTCGCACTCGACGGCGGCCTCGTCGGTCAGCTCACCCTGCTCATCGAATACATCATCACGAAACTCGCCGTCGCGTTCGTGCACCACCGACTCGGAATCGACCACCCCAGAGAGCCAGCGATCGAAACGCGTGCCCTCCGGCAAGAGTTCGTCGGTGTCCTGCTCGAGTCGAAACACCCGCCCCTGCGGATCGACGTAGATTTCGTCGCCAGCGTAGACGCCAACCAGCAGGCGCGCCTCCGATCCACTGAGCTCGGCTGCGGGAAAGAGCACGAGATTCTCGTGAAAGAAATCACCGCCGTCGAACTCACGATAGACGGCCTCGAGGGAGGCCGGCAGCGCCGAATCGAGCACGACCGCCGGGGTTCCCATCGAGTGCACGCCATCGGAGTACTCGCGAAGTCGCGCGGAGATCCACTCCGCTCTCTCCGCGAGTTCGTTGGCAATGCCCTGCCCGCGTGTCCCCTTCTTGCGACTCACTCGCTAAAGATCGAGGCGTCGGCTTTCAGGCCACGGCTCTCAAGCTCTTCATAGAAACTGGGCACGACGCCGGAGGCGGAGAAGCCCTGATCGGCATCGTGCATGAAGAGTGTCTTGGCGGTGAAACCAGACTCCGTGGTGCCACTGACCTCGTCAATGGACACGATGCGAAGGTTGCCATCACCAAATCGAACCACGTGAATGACCACATCTACAGCGCTGGCGATCATCTCGCGCAGAGCCTTCGAGTTGCCGCCGGCGCCCAGACCGGCAAGCGAAGCGAAGCGGCCCAGCGCTGCAATGGCGCCCTCGCCGGTGATGGAAGCCACCGTTCCGTCGCAGGTGCCAAGCATGGCCTGCAAGAGCTCGAAGGCTTCGGGACCGCGCAAATCGCCCACCACCAGTCGATCGGGCAACATGCGCATGGCGCCGCGCAGGAGCGCGCTCACGTCGATGGTCGAAAGACCGTTGCCGTCGCCGGGGCGAGCTTCCAGTGCAATCCAGTGATCACGGGAGAGCTGCAGTTTGGACACCTCCTCGACCGAGACGAGGCGCTCACCAGCAGGTGCTTCCGAGGCCAGGGCAGCGAGAATGGAGCTTTTGCCCGAGCTCGGAGCGCCGCACACCAGGATGTTCTTGCGTGCGGCCACGCAGGTGGTGAGGAAGCTTGCCATGCCCGGGCTGAGAACGCCCCGAGATTCCAGTGCGCGTAGATCGTCAGCTTTGCCGAAGGGCTTGCGCAAGGTGAGGCAGGGACCGCGACTTGCCACTGGTGGCAACACGGCGGCCAATCGTGAACCATCGCGCAGGCGCACATCGACGAAGGGGTTGGCGTCATTGACGACCTTGCCGGTCGGCGCCGCCAGACGCTGCACAACCCGACGGAAGACGTCTTCCGAAGAGAAGCCAATGCCTGCCGCGCTCAAGGTACCCGACTTGGCAACCAGTATGCGGTCGATGCCGTCGACGATGATTTCTTGAATGGTGTCGTCGGCGAGCAGGTCTTCCAAGGGACCAAGACCGAGTGCCTCGTTGAGGGTCTCCTTGATGAGCTGATCTTGATCGATGCTCTTGGCGATATCGCCGGCCGCTTCCATCGACTCGACGAGGTCGACGATGGCGCTCTCCGCTCGCTGCCAGAGTTCCTCGTCGCCGAGTCGCTCAAGGGCAAGGGTGTCGAGGCCGAGCAAGGGCACCAGACGCTGAAGGATGCTGTCCTGAAGCCGCAGAAGATCGCGCGCACTGGCACTCAGATGAGGCACCACGGCTGCTCGGCGTGGATCCGCAGCGGAACGACGTCGCGCGGCGTGACCGGCAGCGCCCGCACCAGCGCCCACCAAGCGAGGCTTCGGCGCGGCAACAGGTGCCGAGGGTGGTGCTGCGACCGGAGCCGGCATCGGCGTGTGTTCGGGAGCGGGCGGTGCTACCGGGGGCGGACTTGGCGGTGCCATGACCGGTGCGCTGGGCGGCGCAGCAATCGGCGCGGGCGCAGGTGCAGAAGGCGGTGGCAAGGGCGAAGGCGCCGCTGGTGGCGGCGACATGACCGGTGGAGCGACTGGCATCGGCATCGGTGCAGGCATCGCGGGAGCCGATGGACGACTGGCTCGCGGCGCAGGCGACGCAAAGCTCTGCGGTGCGGGCGGTGGCGCGGTCGCCGGCCTCGACATCGCAACAGGATCGGCGAGGGGTGGTGGCACAGAAGCGGCGCTTCGCTGCACAACCGGAGGAGGAGCGGACATCGGCGGTTGCGCTGCCACGGGCGGCGGCGCTGGAGCGGGCGCTGGTGGCGGCATGGGAGCCGAGGCTGGCGCTACCGTTGATGCGCCCGATGCCTCTTCGACTCCGAGGATGAAGTCGCCGATGTAGATTT
Source organism: Kofleriaceae bacterium (assembly GCA_024642805.1). Lineage (GTDB taxonomy): Bacteria > Myxococcota_A > Polyangia > Haliangiales > Haliangiaceae > NORP324. The sequence continues at coordinate 6,318 of JAHEAK010000275.1, forward strand.
TGTCGGAGTCCTTGACGACCAGCGGACTGGTGATCTTGCGGCCGTTGACATAGGTGCCGTTGGTGCTCTTCAGATCGACAATGATGAACTTGCCGTCCTTCAATACGATGCGGGCGTGCCGCTTGGACACGTTGCCTTTGGGAAGAACGACGTCGTTTCCCTGCACGCGTCCGATGGTAATTTCAGCTTTGTCGAAGTCGAGGCGGCGCTGGTCCCCGCCCTTCTCGGTCAACATGATCGCAAACATTCCGGCCTCCCGAGGCGCTGGCTCCAAAGCGCCCTAACCTAGCCGAAACACTACTAACCGCACATGGCGTGGTCAAGGAAAGCGACGTATAAGCGGCCGGCAATTCAACGATAGGCCCGCGCGAGCCCGCGCCCCGGCCATCGATTCGGGATTTCCCTCGCCGAGCCCTCAGCCGAGCAGCCGCCTGGCAGGCAGGAGGGCCTTAGCCTGCAGACTCAGCGCATGCCGTGAAAGAGTCGCAAGAGCTGCTGGCCCCACAGGATCCAGCCCCCGCCCAGGCTGAGTCCGGCAATGGCCATGAGCACGAACCAGCTATGCCAACGTGGGCGATCCAAGGGCTCACGGTATCATATCGTGAATCTTTTCTCGCCAGAGGCGTCGAAGCAGAGCAAAGCT
>JAHEAK010000276.1 GCA_024642805.1 Kofleriaceae bacterium
CGCTTGCAGTCGGTCACGACCTCTACGTTTTTGATGCCGGCAGCGGTCTCCTCGATCTTTCCGCCGCGCAGCGAAGCGATCCGCGTCTCTCACAGATTCGTCGAGTTCACCTGCTGGTGACCCATGCCCATTGGGATCACTGGGAGGGACTCAAGGATGCCGAGTGGCTCTGGCGCAAGAATAGTGGCATCGAGCTCACGATACTCGGCCCCAAAGAAGCTCTCGACACCATCAAGAACGCTTTCAAGCCGCCGGCCTTCGTCAAGCTCGAGATCCTCGCCTTGGGAACGGTCAAGAGTCTCGACTTCCTGGAAGTGAAAGAAGGCAGCGAAGTCGTGCTTCCATCAGCAAGGCTCTTTCCGCTGGCACTCAATCACTACAGCGGCATTGCCCCTAACGAGCGACACTTATGCACCTTGGGATATCGCCTGTGTGTCGACGAAGGCCCCACGCTGGCCTATCTCTGTGATCACGAACCATGTGAGCGAACCGCTGCCATGGAAGACGCAGCCCTCGCCGACGCCGACCTTGCTATCGTCGATGCTAGCTACGGGAATCTTTCTGAGCACGCATTTGGACACGGCTCGATCGAGTCGGCTGCTGTCTTGTCTCGACGATTTCCTGAGATGCGGATTCTCGCTGCGCATCACGGGGCCGTGCGCGCCGACGCGGATATCCTGGACGCGATGAAGCGTCATGGAACCGGCCTGCCTCATTTGTCCCTTGCCATCGAAGGCAAGGATGAAGTCTGGGACGCGCAGCAGCAGCGCTTCGTGCCCGCTAGCTAGCGTTGCGCTTGCTGTGTTCCTCTGTCCCTAAAAGCCAGGGACAGGCAGCGTGGTGGCGCTAGCGATCGATCAAGTCGGCTGAGCTCTCGCCTTTGTCTTCGCCGCCACACAGCTTGGTCAGGTACGCGAGCGCGGGTGGTGCCACCGAGGTAAAGCGAAGCTTGGCAAGCGTCCCGCCGGTGACGACCTTGGCATAGACGTCGCCCTCGGGGCCCTCGCCATCGGCGGGGCGTATCTGCATCTTGATGTTGGACAAGGCTTTGAGCTCTTCATCGCACTCGATCATGGCTCCGAATGGGGACGCGCTCTGGAAGCGAGCCTTCACTTCCTCGCCCTCATCGTTCTTGCTCTTCATGATGCGATAGACGACATCGAGAGGCTTCTCTAGCTCGACGAGAGCAAGATCCAGTTCCTCCAAGTAGATGTCGAACTCGCCACCGATACCCAAGATCTCGTAGGCGACAATGGGCTTGGGGAAGCCCTTGGCTACGATGGAGTAGGTCTCTCCAATCTTGATGTCCTCGCCCGCAAGCTTGAGCGTGCTCTCCGAAATGAGCAGCTGGCCACCTACCGTGTTGGACTCGATTCGCGCCGTCAGGTTTACGTGGCTGCCAACCACACCGTACTTGAGGCGACGCTGGGAACCAATGTTGCCGACCGTGACCTCGCCGGTGTTTAGGGCGATACCCATCTCCAGCTCGGGCAGGCCTTTGGCTATGTTGCGCGCGTTGACCTCTTTCATGGCCTTTTGCATGGCCAGGCAGCAAGCCACAGCCCGGCGCGCATCGTCGGGCTTGGCGATGGGAGCTCCAAAGATGGTCAGAATGGCGTCGCCAATGAATTCGTCGATGGTGCCCTCGAAGTCGACGATGATGTCAGCCATCGTGCCGAGGTAGTGATTGAGCATCTCCAGAACCTCGGCGGCCTCGAGCCGCTCAGCGGTGGCCGTGAAGCCCCGCAAGTCCGACATCATGATGGTGAGCTCACGGGCTTCGCCGCCGAGCTTGAGGTTCTCCGGATCCTTGAGCATCTCGTCGACGACTGCAGGCGCAAGGTATTTGGCGAAGGTGCCTCGAATGACCTTCTTGCCACGCTCCTCGATGATGTATTTCATCGACACGGTCACGATGAAAATGGTGCTCAGTTCCGCGAGTAAGAACGCCGAGTTTAGGTTCACGTCCAAGCTGCCAAAGACGTAGTAAATGTCGACGGCGACCAACACGCCAATACAGGCCAACGCAACCAGCACGGCGGGCAGCGCCGATAGACGCAACATGGCCAGGCTAAACAGGAGCGCACCCACGGTCATCAAGATCAGCAAAAGTCCCGAGCCCCAGATGCCCCGGCTGCTGACGATCGGATCGTGACTCAAGATATTGTCGAGGATGGTCGCGAGTCCCTCGGTTCCGGGCGTATTGCTGCCAAAGGGAAAGCTTCGAAGGTCGCGTGCGCCGATGGCCGATACGCCCAACAAGACGTAGGCGTCCTTGAAGATCTCGTCCAAAGGAAGAACCTCGACCTTGCCATCATGCTGGATCGGAATCTCCGGCTCCTCCATGAATAAGTCGTAGGCACTCACGTAGCCAAAGTGGTAGCCGGGTCCTCGAAAGTTGATGGCCATGGCGCCCGTGGGCGACACAGGAATGCTCTTACTATCGCCTTCAAAACCAATGCGCTTGACCAGGCCCTCGCCATCGAGAGCAAGCTCCATGGGCTTGCCCAAGCCGACACTCGCCATCACCAGGGGCAGCGAGGGATAGGGCTTTCCATCGACGAAGATGACCAGTTGCGCGCGCCGCACGACATCGTCGGTGCCCTGGACGCCACTGACGAGGAACCCGCCATACACCGCAGAGGCGTTATATATGTCGCGATTCGCGATGACCGTCGGTGCTGACAGGATTGCGGTCTTTGCAAAGTGAAAGGAGCCGCCATCGGTGAACTTGTCGTAGCCAAATTTGTCGAAGCCCTCAGGCAAAAGTTCGCCGAGCGCTGGATCGTTTACGTTGCAGCCGTCATCACCGTTGGCAGGGCTGCAAGTGGTATCCGTCATCCAACCAAGGACGAGCCTGTCCTTGTAGAGATCGATGATGCGCTTGAGTACCAGATCGGATTCGAACTCGGCTGGGTCGAGGACCTCGTTCTCGATGAGCAGCTGAGAGAGTTCCTCCGGAACCCGCTTGTCTTCATTGGCGAACACGATATCGAGACCAACGGCCTTTGCCCCGTGGTCGAGGACCGACATGACCAGCACGGCAGCAGCGTCGCGATGCCAGGGCCAGCGTCCCAGTGGCAGCTCATCGATCGATCGATCGTCGATCTCGACGATGACGATCTTCTCTTTGACGGAGCGAGGCCCGCGGGCTCGGAATTTCGCGTCGGTGTAGGGCCCGCTGAGGCGACTGAGAGCCGGATACACGGAGCGGCGCAGCAGGTCCGACTCCAAGATGCCATCGTCACCGCGATCCACGATGACAAGTGCGAATGCCCAAAAGAGCACCACAGGGGCCAAGATGCCCCAAACCCACAGCTGCTGTCGTTTCATTGCGATCCCAGATTACTCGTTGATGAAGATTTCAACTCGACGGTTGAGGGCTTGGTTCTCCCCCTCGTCGACGGCAGGCTCGCTAGCATCCTTGGATACGACCTGAATGACGGGCGGAAGGCCCGCTTTGCGCAACTGGCCTGCGACCTCGTTTGCGCGCTTGAGTGCCAGGGTGGGCTCGGTCTCGCTGGCGTCGACGTGTCCAACAACGACAATCTTGTAGCCCTTGAGGCCACGGAGTCGTTTTCGCAGAGCGCGATACTCGCTGCCCATGCTCCTCGTGGTCGTCGTACCACTCACGAAGAGAACGACGATTTGAGGCAAGCCAGCCTCTTTGATGCGAATCTCGACTCGACGGTTGCGCGGTTCTGGGGTCGAGGTCGCGTTTGCGACCACCACCGCAGGCTCGGAAGAGCCGCGGGTGCTGGCGCCTACCCGGTGCGTAGGAACGCCGCGGGCCACCAAACGCTTTGCGATCTCATTGGCGCGGGCCAGACCCACGCGCAGGTTTGCTCGGTCTGAGCCCGTCGCGTCCGTGTGACCGACGACTTCGATGCTGTAGCTGTCGCGTCCCTTGATCTCCTCGAGAAGAGCGACGATCTGCTCTTCGACGTCGCGAGTCGGCTGCGCCTTCTCATCGAAGTACACGGTGAAGTTCACGCGACCCGCCGACTTCGGCAAGGGCGGCGCTTCCACCACTTTGGGACAGCCGTGCAGCAGTGGATCGGCACTCGATACGCCCTTCTCGTCTCGGCAGCTGTCGTTGGCGTCGATGATGCCGTCGCCATCGCTGTCTGGTCTTGGCATGGTCGCGGTCACGCTCTCCAGGCTGCTCAAGACACGAGCTGGTGGCGCTGGGGGAACGCTGTGCGCTTTGCCATCGCTGCCGACCTCGGTGGTCGCGAAGGCCGTGTCGAGAACCGTCTTGGTGACGCCATCGTCGACCTCGACGCCACCAACGTGGCCATCTTCGTCAGGCAACACGACGACGACTTCCGAAGCCATGGGACAGCCATTGCGGCGAGCATTCTTCGAGGCCTGCCCTTTGCGCGCGGGGCACGCATCGGCTTCGTCTTCGATGCCATCACCGTCGCGATCGGCGGGGGGAAGCTCTAGCGCCATGGCGGCAATCGCCCTGTCGATGACCACGGGTGCTACCGAAGGAGGCTGTGGAGCGACGCTGCCATCACTGCCGACCTCTGCGCTGGCATAGGCTTTGTCGACAATGACTTTGGTGGTGCCGTTGTCTATTTCAAGACCACCAATATGCCCATCGGCATCGGGAAGCACCACTACGCGTTCGGCCGCGGCGGGACAACCATTGCGCAATGGATCAGAGGAAACTTCGCCTTTTCGATCGGGACAGGCATCGTCGCGATCTTTCACGCCGTCCTCGTCAGAATCGGCAGGCGGCAAGACGGCCATCGTCGTGATTGCTCGACTGATGGCGGCTTGTGCTGCGGGAGCAACGGCCACCGGTTGGGCTTTGCCATCATCGCCCACTTCGGCACTCGCGTAGGCTTTGTCGACAAGGATGACGGTCGTGCCATCATCGACTTCAACGCCACCGACGTGACCGTTTTCATCGGGCAGCACGACAAGTTTTTCAGATGAGGGTGGGCAACCGTTGCGCAGAGCGTCGGCAGAGGCCTTGCCCGCACGACTTGGACAGGCGTCTTCCTCGTCGGCAATACCGTCAGCGTCGGTGTCGACAACTTGGACGACTTCTTCCGCTGGACAACCATCGCCGACGCCGTCGACGCATTGCTTGTCGACAATGTACTGCGTGAACTGTGGCTCGCTTCCACCGAAGGAAAAGGATGCTCCCACCAAGACTTCGAAGTCGGTGACCGCGAAACCACCACCAGAGGAGGGAGGCAAGATCAGCCTGGCGTCTCCGCGCAGGCTCCAGTCATCGCTCAGGGCGTAGGTCGCGCCAGCGCCGGCGTAGAGCGCCAAATCGTGGTCTGCGATGGTGCGGTCGCCGCTCTGGCTGGTGGACATGAAGCCAGCACCGGCAAGTGCGAATGGTCGAAAGCTATCGGTCGGTGCCAAGAACTCGTAGAGACCATGCACGCGCCACAGATAGACCACCGAGCTCTCGCCGGAGTCTCGCATCTTGGTCGGCACGAGCCCAAGCTCAAGCTCGAGCGAGAGAGAGTCGATGAGTCGATAAGCGCCCCGGATGCCGAGAGCAACGCCGTTTGCTTGCGAATCAGCATTGGGCTCATCGAGCACGCCGAGCTCGTTGTCTTTAGAGAAGAGGTGCGCACCAACAAAGGCACCTACGTGGAAGTCGCCTTCGTCAGCGCTTGCAGTACTTGAAGCGACCAAGGTCGCAGAGACCAGAACGAATGTCCCTAGTGATTTCATTTGTCGATTCCCAATTCCTGCCGAAGTATCACATGCGGGGCGTTCCATTGCATGCGCTTGGCGCTCGTAGTGAAGGCCCTTGGCCCTCTCTGCCTTGCTTGCAGTTGCCCTGAAAGAGCACGTGATTTTGCGCTCTCAGGTTCGGTGGCCATCAAGGCTCGGCACGGTCCATGGACCGGCTGTGGATGCAGGACTCAGTGCTTTCTAGCTACCGATACCACAACTCAATAGCCCCAAGTGGGAGCACGGGGGCTCTCGCTCGGGGCTCTCGCTCGGGGCTCTCGCTCGGGGCTCTCGCTCGGGGCTGCTTTGAGCTCTTGCCCTTGCTCCTACTCGTCTACCGACACAACAAAAGTCGTGCCGCGCACACCAAGGACGGTGCGTGGCGTCTTGATGCGCACCGAGCCGGGGTTCTGTGTGGTCAATTTGCCGGTTCGGACCATCATCGTGCCCTTTTTGATCTTCGCGAGCATGTTGCCCTTGAGGTTCGTTGGGTCGAAGAAGTAGGTGTCGATTGCGATACGGCTGTCCGGGCCAATGGCAAAGGAGGTGTTGTCATTGAACGTCACGGCAAGCTTGCCATCGGCGCCAGTCACAAACACGTCTTGTTCCAGAATGGGGTCCCCCGCCTTCATGGGAAGCTGGCTCTTGCCCCGCAAGACGTTTGCGCTGCCACTCACCGTAACGGCTTTGCCAATGGTCTTTGCTTCGGCATGCGCCGACGAAGGTGCGACAAAGGAAAGGATCGCCAAGGCGAGTCCACAAACAATCATTCCAGACTTGATTCGCATTCTGATATCCCCCACTGCTCTTGGTACAACGTAGCCAGCTGCGTAATTAGCTCTGAGTACAACTTACTCCGTACATGGAGGAGCTTTGACTGCGCAGCAAAGCAAAATAGCAGTTTGGCCGGAAAGTTGTCAAGGTACGGAGCCTGTACTGACGTGCCAAGCAGCACCTGGGAAGAATTGCGCATGACGGATCACTTGGCCTTCCATTTTGGATCGTCCAAGGCGAAAGGTGTTACCGACGTGCTCCCGCAAGCGGAAAGGTAGGCAGTCGCGAAGGGGGATTGGTGGGCGACGCGCCCGCGGCTCTCGACTTGGGTGACGCGCAAGTTCTTCCAAATCGCTCTTGCCATCAATTCAAAACAACGCGCGCGTGTGCAAGACTTCCGAGCTTGCTGTCGTGCACTCGCCGTATCTGCTTGGTTGCCCTTCTGGTCGCGCTCGGTATAGCCCCTTCGCAAGTAC
>JAHEAK010000277.1 GCA_024642805.1 Kofleriaceae bacterium
GCGGTGCTCGTCGAGCCAAACCTGCAGGCCATCTCCGACGAGGCCATGCGCCAGGCTCAGGAGCTCAAGGGCACGTTCAAGGTCCGCACCAACCGACGCAACAAGCGCTTCCCCATGACCTCGATGGAAGTCTCCATGCAGGTCGGCGGGCGTGTGCACACTGAGCTTGGCCTGCCCGTCGACATCCGAAAACCCGAGAACACCATTCGCGTCGAGATCGGCGATCGGCGATCCTTTGTCTACACACAGACCATTCCGGGGCCGGGAGGCCTGCCCGTCGCCTCGGCCGGGCGCGTTGGTCTCCTGCTCTCCGGTGGCATTGACTCACCTGTGGCCGGCTATCACGCTCTGCGCCGCGGCTTCATCTTATCTGCCATCTACTTTCACTCCTTCCCCTACACGGGCGACAAGAGCAAAGAAAAAGTCTTAGACCTGGCCAAGAGCCTGGCTCGCTATCAGCGGGAACTGCACGTCTATGTCGTGCACTTTACCGAGGTGCAAAAGCAGCTCCGCGAACACGGCCCTGGCGATCTGGCGGTCTTGCTCTACCGGCGCATGATGATGCGGGTAGCCAGCAAGCTCGCCGAACGCAACTACATGCAGGCGCTGGTGACAGGCGAAAACCTTGGCCAGGTCGCGTCGCAAACCCTCGAGAACCTGCGGGTCATCGAGGACGCAGCCACGCTGCCCATCCTGCGCCCGCTCATCACCTACGACAAGAGCGACATCATCAGCGAAGCACAGCGCATCAACACCTACGAGACCTCGATCTTGCCGTACCAAGACTGTTGCGCGCTCTTTGTGCCCAAGCATCCTGCCACCCGGGCCACCATCGCCAGCCTACACCGGGCCGAAGAGGGCCTGGACGTCGATGCGCTGGCCGAGGGCCTGGCCAGTAGCGCCGAAGACATCGTCTTGCAGGCATAATCGAGGCGAGGGATTCATGGCAGGGCTGATGCACCACGAGGACTCCGGCGAGGGCCGATGCGCTGAATGCCGCGCGCGCCCGAGCGTGGGTCCGTGCGCGGCCTGTCACTCGATGGTGTGCGGTGACTGCTGTAGTTTGGTCAGCGACCCCGGTGGCCAGCGAGTCATCTGCATCAGCTGCGCTCGCATGATCGCCGACGTCGAGCGACGGCCGGTGCGGAGGCGCTCGAGCTCCTCCAAGGCCACCGCGTACATGATTCTGGCGGTGCTTGCCATCGGCATCCTGGCTGCGCTGACCCGCCTATGAGTGAGCGCGAGCAAAGGGCCGAGAGCGAGCGCGTCCTGGCCGAAACTCGCAACTGGCTCGAGGCGATCGTCGTTGGCCTCAACTTGTGTCCTTTCGCCAAAGAGCCTCTAGACGCCGGCAACGTGCGCTTCTTGGTGAGTGGCCACAGCGAACTGGCGGCCGCTTGCTTCGATGAACTGGCAGGCGAATACCAAAAGCTCGATGTCAGCGAGGAGCTGGCCACGACTCTCATCATCTACCCGCGGGGCTTTGCCGATTGGGAAGACTACCTTGACCTTGTCGACGCCAGTAACGACGCGCTTTTCGACCTCGGCTACGAGGGCATCTACCAGCTGGCGAGCTTTCATCCTGCCTATCAGTTTGCCGGCACCAGCAGCGATGATGCTGGCAACTTGAGCAATCGCTCGCCCTACCCGATGCTGCACATCCTGCGCGAGAGCGCGGTGGAAGCGAGCCTGCAATCGGTTGCGCATCCTGAGAACATTCCCAAGCGCAACGAAGCCCTGTGTCGACGACTCGGTCACGAGGGCATCCGAAAGCTGCTGGCCCAGGCGCATCCGCCAGGCGACGATCTAAAGTAAGAAGGAGAGCATCAGGCCCTGGTGGTCGGCCTCGATCACGGGCACGAGAGTCAGTGATTCGAGAGCAAAGCCTCCCGAGCGCACGCGATTGGGTGCGCTGAGGATCGTGAGTTCGCCGACGACGAGACCAAGCACGGTACCCGGCACCGAAAAGCGCAGGTCACCGGTCTTGTATTGCACGTAGCTAAAGGCGGCGATGTTCACACTCAGGGTCGTGGCATGAGCGAGCCAGCTGTGGCGCTTGCGCTCGATCTCGGCGGCTTCCAAAAGTAGGGGCTTAAGCTCGGCGCAGGCTCGCTTCGATGGGTACAGGCGGATCGGTTGAATGAGCACGCTGAGCACGCCAGCCGTCGATTTCGCTGTGCCGGTCCACAACGCAACCTCCGCCTTCTCGTTGTCGGTGAGGAGGGCCAGACTTGCGTGGCCCACCGCCGAGGCAGCAAATAAGCCACCCCATCCCCAGTTCCACAAACTCGCTCGGTGCGCATCGCTAGCCAGGGCAAGTGCCGCCGGCGCCTTGCACTCCGAACGCGCCAATCCTTCGCTGCCCACTACACAGACAAGGATGAGGGCGCCCATGAACAAGCCCTTGGGCAGCGCCATCGTGGCGCCTTGCGTCGCGGCGCCTTGCATCGAAGGATCGTATCGCGAACCAGCCACCGCGGCGCGCCAAGGACCGAGCGCCCCAGACTGGATGATTTTGTGCGCGGCTTGCAGACCACCTGCGCCGTGTGGGATATCTACATACCGATTATATTCCAAGGTCTTAGCGTCCTATCGGGATCCCCCAGCCGTGGCCTGACCATTGCAGAAGTCAGGTCCATGCCCATCCGCAATGCGTACCTGGCCGCTCTTCTCGTGTTCGCCGCGTGCAGCAACAGTGCGTCGGCGCCAGACGAAGAGACCATTCCCAACGACATCACCGACCCACTCATCGTCGTCGATAGTCCAACACGGGGAACCCTGACCGAAGACGGTCGCGTTACCGTGAGCGGTCATGTCAGCGATGAGGGCTCGGGTGTGGCGAGCGTGAGCGTCAACGGGCAAGACGCCGAGCTTGCCGACGACGGCAGCTTCACCGCCCTTGTCAATCTTCCCGAAGGCATCACCCTCCTCGAGAGTGTTGTCACCGACAAAGCTGGCAACCGCAGTGATGATCTGCGCGCCATTCTCAATGGCCAACTTGCGGATCAAGGCAGCAACGTAAAGGACGCGCTGGTTGGCAACGTCAATCGACAGACTCTCGGCATCCTGAGCACGATGGTCAGCGACGTCGCCGAGTCGACTGACTTTGGTCAGGTGGGCAAGGCTTTCAATCCCCTCGTCGACGTGGGCAACTCCTGCGCGGGTGTGAAGCTCAACCTCAATAGCGCCAACAAGTCGAACGTCGACATGAACCTCAACCCAACTCCACAAGGCGTTCAGGTCGAGGTCGTCCTACACGATCTCGATGTCGACATGACTGCCAACTTCAAGATCGGTTGCTTTGGTGGCGGTGGCAGCGCCGGTGTCAACATTAGCGCCACGAGCTACACGGCTACCGGCCTCCTCGACGTCAACATCACCGAAAATGGCGACCTCGACGTGTCGCTGGCGAATCTACAGACCAGCTTCCAGGGCTTCGATCTCGATGTCGGCTCCATTCCAAGCGTCATCGTCAACCTCTTCAACAGCACAGCGGAGTCCAAGGTCAAGAGCATCATTGGCAACGAGATCAACAAGATGGTCCCGAGCCTCGGCAAGGACTTTCTCAGCGACTTCACCAAGGCCGACCTGGCTTTCAACCTGCTCGGCGACACCCTGCACCTGAAACTGCGCCCTGTCGACATCGCCATGAGTGACGAGGGCATCCGTCTACGTGTCGATGGCAGCGCCGAGTTCGAGAACGTGCAAGGTGCCAGCTACCTGACCTCCCCTCGCCCGGTTCCAAGCATGGCCGGCGCCGACCAGGGCCTGAGCATCGGTCTTGCTGACGACCTGGCCAACCAACTGATGGCCAGCCTGTGGGCAAGCAGTGCCATCGAGAATCTCATCGCACCGCAGCTCGCTCCCCAGATGCGTGGCCTCTTCGGAGACACCGCCGATGACATCCGTGTCGACCTCATGCTGCCCCCTATCGTCAGCACCGACCCTGTTACCGGCGCCGTTCGGCTCACCATCGGTGATCTCATCGTCCGAGTCGCCGACCCAAGTGGCGTATTGGTCGAATTTGCGGTCTCCGCTGAGGTCGATCTCAAGATCGAGCAAGACGCCGGTATCCTCAAGCTAGTGACCGACGCCGCCAGCGTGCGTGGGAAGCTGATCGAGAAGAGCCCGCAGGTCGTGCTCAACATCGATGACGCCACCGTGGCCGCCATCGCCGAACTCGCCATCAAACAGATCTCCAATCAGAGCGACGGCCTCTTCGAGGCTCTGCCGATTCCGAGCTTCGGCGCCATCATGGTTGGCCTGCCGCAAGTGCACGCAGCTGATGGCTACCTGCTGCTGGATGCGGAATTGAGCTACTAACGCACCCTAGCGGGCATCCGCGCTGACCCCAAAGATACTGACGCCCAGCGCAGCGGTGAAGGCTGCTGCCGCCAGGTTGGGACATTGATCGGCGCTGATCCCGGCACAGATCCAGAGAGCTACCAGTAGAGCGGCTGCAAAGTGTCGTGGCATGCGATCACCTTAAACGGGGCGTATGACACGATTTAACGGCTCTTGCGCGCTTTTAGGGACTTGCTTATGGAAGCCGTGCAAGAACGCGCGCTTCAGGGGTGCGGAATTGCTCCAGCGTAGTTCCACTGCGTGAACGACAATATCGACAAGAAAGTTTCAAGCCTCGCGCCTGCGAACTCTTCTTCTCCTCGCAGATCGCGGCGATCTGGCGACTCCGCGTGAACCTGCTCGTATTTCCGGTGCCCTGGCCCTGTCGCCTGGCGGCTAAATGCGATAACCATCCGCATCATTGGAAAAGGGCTCGGCCCGGGAAGGAACCATGAACTACTTTAAATCAATCGCACTCGTTCTCTCACTCTGCGTCGTCGGAGCTGTCTCCTGTAAGAAGGACAAGGCCGCCGAGACCAAAACGGAGACCGCTGAGCCGGCCGAGAAGCCAACTGCTACTGAGCCAGTCGCCGAAGACAAGCCCGAAGAGAAAGTCGAAGAGAAATCGGCCATGGACACCATCAACGAGATGGCTGCTGGCTGTGAGACCTCCGCTGAAGCTCGCGCTGCACGTCAGGCCGAGAAGCCCCTCTACGAGCGCCTCGGTGGCAAGGATCCCATCACGGCCGTGACCAAGGGCATCATCGCTCGTCACGTCGAGGAGGGTTCGCCCATCAAGGACCTCTTCGCCAACACCGACCTCGACAAGCTCGCTGAGCACGTCGTCAACTTCGTTGGCGCCGGCACCGGCGGTCCTGAGAAGTACACCGGTCGCAACATGAAAGACGCCCACGCTGCCCTCAAGCTGACGCCTGAGCAGTTCCTGGCCGCTGGCGAGGACATCATGCAGACCCTCGAGGAGTTCAAGGTCCCAGCCAACGAGACCGAAGAGTTCATGTGCATCATTCTGTCGTTCAAAGACGACGTTCTCGCCATGTAATCAGCTCTCCTTGTTGTGAAGACGCCCGCTACCTAGGTATCGGGCGTTTTTTTTTGTGCTTGGGAGATCCTGGCGAGTGAGCGGCACCTGGATCGTGCTACGAAGACTCGGGCGAAGATGAATTGGCTCCTCGACAAACTCAAGCTCTTGGGCGTGGTCGTCCTGCTCATCGGCGGGCTGGTCGCACTGATGATCTACAATCCCTTCTCACACGACGACAAAATCGTCGAGCTGTCGGGCAAGCTCGCCATCGAGCTGTGTGAATGCACCGGGCCGAGCTGCGCAGAGCGAGTGATGGAGGATGTGCAAAAGCGCATCATCGGCCAGGTGGTCTCCGCCGAAATCGGCGGTGCCCATACCAAGGCTCGCGATCAGATCATCTACCTCGAGAAGTGCCACGATCTGATCATGCGTGGCGTGCCCTTCACGCTGAGCAAGAGTGATGGACGCGTGCGCTCCGTCAGTGAGTCGGCGCTGGGCGACATCAAACTCGATCTGGGTGGCGCGCTGGCGCCTCCCTGAGCTTGGCCTACTTGCGAACGAAGTCGCGCAAGCTGAGGATGCTGGCGACGATCCACGAAGAGTAGAGTTCGCGAGAACTCGCCTGGGCGAGAGCAAGATCCAGACGAATGCCAAGGTCCAGATCGGCCCCTACATTGCCGGCAAACCAGGCCACCCGCCCCGGAATGAGAATCGGAGCATTGCCGGCGTGGAAGTGCAGCACGCTGCGGTGGTTCTTGAGAATGAGGCTCTTGGTCGGCTGGCGAAGCTTGATGCCGACGCCCTCACAGGATGCCGTTCGCACATCCACATCAAGGGTTTCCCAAGCCAGGTCGGTGCCTCGACCTCGCTGCACTTCTAGTTTGGCCCGTTGGTCGAGCGGAATCCGCGGATACTTTCGACTCGAGATAGTGCTCATGGCGCCATCATAGTCCTAGTCGCATCGCGATCCGAGTGTCATGTTTTTAGGACGCTGCATGACATATCAACGATGTCGTATAGTGTACTCCTTGGCATCCCCATCGAGCTGCGTTAGAGGTCAGTACGGAGGTCAATCTCAAGCTGCAAGGCAAGCTTGCCTGCAACTTCTCGACGAGCTTTGTGTCTCCAAAGAGATGTACCGAGTCACAGTTTGCCTGGCTGCCCTTGCGTGTGGCGAAACGACTTTGCCAAACGAAGAGTCAGCCAAGAAGGCCGAGCAGATCGTGCTGGTCTTGGATGCCGACGCTTCATCGATCGTTGACGCCACCATCGTCGAGACGCGGCCAGCGCTCAATGCTATGGGCGTGTGGACGAGCTGCGGTCTGGGCTCTGGCATATTCTGTCGGGAGGCTGGAGGCCATTTCGACGAGCACGGTTGCTGCGTTATGCGTCTTCCTGATCTGGATGACGAGTCTGTGATGGGTGGACTGCTGGGTCAGCAATTGGACGGAGGAGCTGCTGCTGCTAATTGGAGCCAGAGCGGGAGCTCCGACACGGGGATCCGGATACAAAAAAGGGACGTCCGAAGAAGTCCCTTTTCTGTCTCGTGGA